>NZ_RZRX01000145.1:0-16108 GCF_003997405.1 Mesorhizobium sp. M2A.F.Ca.ET.042.01.1.1 | reverse complement strand
CCTTCGATGTCGTGCGCGTCGAAAGCAACGGCTCGATCGTCGTCGCCGGCAGCGCCGCGCCCAACGCCAAGGTCGAGATCCTGAGTGGCGGCACGGTGCTCGGCTCGACCGATTCCGGCCCCGACGGCGCCTTCGCCATCGTGCTCGACGATCCGCTGAAGCCCGGCGACTATACGATCATGCTGCGCCAGACGGTTGGCGGCACGGCGATCGCCTCGGCCCAGACCGCCGTCGTCTCGGTGCCGCAAAGCCCGACCGGCCAGGTGCTGGCGATGGTCGAGGAACCGGGCAAGGCCTCGCAATTGATCACGGTACCGCAGGCCGAGACCAAGCCGGCGGCGCCGGCCGCCGACCAGGCAGCCCAGGCTCCGGCAACGACCGCTCCCGCAACGACCGCGCCGGCTGCATCCGACACGGCCTCGGCGTCGCCCACGACCGCGCCAGCCGCCACCGATCAGGCCTCTGCTCCGGCGACTGCGCCGGCCTCTGGCGAGCCCAAGATCGCCGTCGAAGCGGTCGAAATCGACGGCAGCAAGATCTTCGTTGCCGGCACGGCCGACCCCGGCCGCAAGGTGCGCGCCTATGCCGACGCCATCCTGCTCGGCGATGCGCAGACCTCCGCCGACGGCCATTTCCTGATCGAGGCGACCCGCGACATCCCGGTCGGCAACTACACCATTCATGTCGACGGCCTGGACAGCGACGGCGTCAAGGTCGTCGCCCGCGCCGCCGTGCCGTTTGAGCGCGAGCCCGGCGAGTCGATCGCCGCCGTTGCTCCGAACGAGACGAAGACCGGCGAGGCCAAGCCGGCCGAGACCAAGCTGGCACAGGTCCAGGGCGCCGGATCCCAGGCGGCGGAAGCCAAGCCAACGGCCGAAGCGGCTACGCCCGCCGAGACTCCCGCCAACGTCGCCGAGGCGACGCCGTCGACCGACGTGGCCGAGACGGTCGCGCCGAAGCTCGAACATGCCGACGGCGCGGTCATCATCCGCCGCAACGACACGCTTTGGCGCATCTCGCGCCGTGTCTATGGCCACGGCACGCGCTTCTCGACCATCTATCTCGCCAACAAGGACCAGATCCGCGATCCCGACCGGATCTGGCCGGGCCAGGTGTTCAAGGTGCCGTCCAAGTCCAAGGAGGGCGAGGACGCCGACATGAAGGCCATGGGCGAGCAGATGACCGCGCCGAAGACGGAGTGAGCGCCAATCTCCCCCCTTGAGGGGGAGATGGCCGCAAAGCGGCCAGAGGGGGTCGCCGCGCGTGAAGCGCCGACGTCCCTTGCTCACAGCGAGGTAAGCGCTCTACGCGCAGCGCCCCCCTCTGTCGCCTTCGGCGACATCTCCCCCTCGTGGGGGAGATTGCTCCCTCTACCCATCCGCCTAGCTTGCCCTCCCATCCTCCATCGTCTATCGCCGATGGACGATGACCGAATCCCCCGAAAGCCGTTGTGCCGACAGCCGCGCCATCGCGCTGCGCCTGGCGGCGCTCTCGCATCCGGCGCGCATCGAGATCCTGAAACATCTCTCTGCCAGTTCCTGCTGCTCGTGCCGTGAGGTGGTCGACCATCTCGATCTCGCACAATCGACCGTTTCGCAGCACCTGAAGGTGCTGGTCGAAGCCGGGCTCGTCCGTTTCGAGACCGACCGCCAGCGCTCGCGCTACGCGGTCGACCACACCGCGCTCGCGGGCGTCTCCGCCTCGCTCAACCAACTCGTTGCTTCCTGCTGCCCCGGCAGTTTACCCAAAAGGCAAGACTAGTGGCCGAAAAGACCGTATCCGCCGAAGCCGGCACCCTCACGACTCTGCGCAATCTTTGGCCCTATATGTGGCCGGCCGAACGCGCCGATCTCAGAGCCCGTGTCACCTGGGCGACGCTGCTTCTGGTCGTCGCCAAGCTCACTTTGGTCGCCGGCCCGTATTTCTTCAAATGGGCGACGGATGCGCTGGCCCATGCCTCCAAGACCCCGCCGCCGCTGCCGTCTTTCCTGCTCGCGCCCGTGGCGCTGGTCATCGCCTACAACGTGCTGCGCCTGGTCCAGCTCGGCTTCAACCAGTTGCGCGACGCGCTGTTTGCCCGCGTCGGCCAATATGCGGTGCGCCAGCTCGCCTACCGCACCTTCGTCCACATGCATGAGCTGTCGCTGCGCTTCCATCTGGAGCGCCGCACCGGCGGCCTGTCCCGCATCATCGAGCGCGGCACCAAGGGCATCGAGACGATCGTGCGCTTCATCATGCTGAACACGGCGCCGACCATCCTCGAATTTGCGCTGACGGCCGGTATCTTCGCCTTTACCTATGGCTGGAAATATGTCGCCGTGGTCGCCGTCACCGTCTGGCTCTATGTTTGGTTCACGGTCAAGGCCAGCGACTGGCGCATCTCGATCCGCCGCGACATGAACGACAGCGACACTGACGCCAACACCAAGGCGATCGACTCTTTGCTCAATTTCGAGACGGTCAAATACTTCACCAACGAGCGCATGGAGGCCGAGCGCTTCGACCGCTCGATGGCGCGCTACGAGATCGCCGCGACCAAGACCTGGACATCGCTCGGCTGGCTGAATTTCGGCCAGGGCCTCATCTTCGGCCTGGGCACCGTCGTCGTCATGTGCATGTCGGCGCTGGAAGTGCAGGCCGGCACGCAGAGTGTCGGCGACTTCGTCTTCATCAACGCCATGCTGATTCAGCTTTCGGTGCCGCTCAATTTCATCGGCTTCATCTACCGCGAGATCCGGCAGGGCCTGACCGACATCGAGCACATGTTCGACCTGCTCGATGTGCCCCAGGAGATCGTCGACAAGCCGGACGCCAAGCCGCTCAAGGTCGGCCCCGGCAAGGTCGAGTTCCGCGACGTGCATTTCTCCTATGATCCGAACCGCAAGATCCTGAAGGGCGTCTCCTTCGAGGTGCCGGCCGGCAAGACGGTGGCGATCGTCGGCCCTTCGGGCGCCGGCAAGTCGACCATTTCCAGGCTTCTGTTCCGCTTCTACGACGTGCAGGGCGGCCAGGTGCTGATCGACGGCCAGGACATCCGCGACGTCACCCAGGAGAGCCTGCGCGCCATGCTCGGCATGGTGCCGCAGGACACGGTGCTCTTCAACGACACCATCGCCTACAACATCCGCTACGGCCGCGTCGGCGCCAGCGAGGAGGAGGTGCGCAAGGCCGCCGAGCTTGCCCAGATCGGCCCGTTCATCGAAAAGTTGCCCGAAGGCTACAAGTCGATGGTCGGCGAGCGGGGCTTAAAGCTGTCGGGCGGCGAAAAGCAGCGCGTGGCGATCGCTCGCACCATCCTCAAGGCGCCGCCGATCCTGATGCTCGACGAGGCGACCTCGGCGCTGGATACCCAGACCGAGCAGGAGATCCAGGCGGCGCTCGACCTCGTCAGCAAGGGCCGCACCACGATAGTCATCGCTCACCGCCTGTCGACGGTGATCTCGGCCGACGAGATCATCGTGCTCAAGGACGGCCAGATCGCCGAGCGCGGCACGCATCAAGTGCTGCTGGCCAAGCACGGCCTCTACGCCTCGATGTGGGACCGCCAGCGCGAGGCGACCGAAGCCGAAGAGCGCCTGCGCATCGCGCGCGAAAGCGACGAGCTTGGCGTGATTGTGCGCAGGAGGACTGCGGAGGTGAGCTAGGCGCCACTTCCCCTTCTCCCCTTGTGGGAGAAGGTGGCCTCGCGAAGCGAGGTCGGATGAGGGGTGTTGGAAGGATCGCCGCGCGGCAAGACTAAGCGCTTGAAGCATTTATTCTTTTCTCGTCTCGTTCCTTCCAACACCCCTCATCCGTCTCGGCGCTGACGCGCCGATCCACCTTCTCCCACAAGGGGAGAAGGAAAGGGGAAAAATCCCGCTTGACCTCAACCTAACTTGAGCTTGCAAACCGTCTCCGAGCCACCTGCCAGGCAACCTTCCAAATCGGAGACAGATCGAAATGAGCACCAACAACCACCGCACCGGCAGCGTGTTCCGCGTCGACAAATTCGTCGTGCCGGCCGAGGCGCGCGACGAAATCCTGAGCAGGGTCTTCATGACGCATGAACTGCTGCGCCGGCAGGAGGGCTTCGTGCAGGATTTCCTGCTCGAACAATTCTCCGGCCCCGGCGAGTTCAACATCGTCACCATGGTCGAATGGGAAAGCCAGGCGGCGATCGACAAGGTGGTGCCGATCGTCAAGGCGGCCCACGAACGCATCGCCTTCAGCGCGCAGGAAACCATCGCCCGGCTCGGCGTCAAGGCCGATATCGCCAACTATCAGCGCATGCCGGAGGTGTAAGGATATGCTAGCAGCGGCGCCCAGCCGATGGGCGTCGCTCATCGCTATTCAATAGATCGGCCAAGGGCTTTTATCTTCAGCGGCTACTGATATTGTCTCGACAGAAATAGTCATCCCATTTACTTTGAACTACGGAAAAATTTCGATGTTCGGGTTCTTCTCGCGCAAATCCAAAGAAGCCTCCGAGAAGAAATCGCAGGCCGCCGAGGATAAGCGAGGCGTCCTCGTACCTCTGATTGTCGTGCCTCGTTCAAAGATCGAACAGGCCGACGGATGGTCATTTCATCTTGTCTTCGCAGTCATGCAATTCGTCGTGACAATGGTTTCCAAAGGGCTCTATCGCCATTCGGAGATCAACCCTAAGGCGTTGCAGGTCTTTCATGCGGACCAGTACTCCTTGGAGGTGAAGAACGGCGGTCATAGTCAATTTATCCACAATGCCGGCAGCGAAATCGACGCCATGATTGCCAACGCCAGAGTCGGACTCAGCGCGTGTGGGGCAAAAGGGCAGCTGGCAACATTGGAAAAGATGTCAGCCTGGATTGCCAAGCATCCTGAGGAAGCTGCGAAACAAACGGGCTTCGAGGGTGGGCGCGACGATTTCCTGGATACACTTGATGATGCATTCTATGAGGCCGATGACGCCATGCCGATGGAGGATTTGATCGCGCGTTGGATCGCTTCTTGGCCCGATCTGCAAATTGTCGATGATGACAACTACGATGACGCGATCGATCGACTGGTGCTGTCCAACCCTCAGCGGGAGGCCAGGCTTCTTCACGACTCGGTTGGCAAACTGGTGCGTCAGATGTTGAGCCAGCGCGAAGTCGGCGCCGGCCTCGCCTGCGCAACGATATCGCCATCGGAGATCAAGCTGGGGTTCGGCATGGCGAGGATGCTGGACATCGAAGGCGAAAAGCAGATGGTCTTCCAACTGCGTACCGATGCCGAAGAGCTCCGGTTATGCGCCTCGACAAAGACACACGTCGCAGTTTACGAGTATGTCGCCCCTGAAGACCCTCCTGTCATGCGCCCGGGTGACAACCCGTTGGGAGCGAACGCACCGAGGGTCGGGACACTGCTTGGACGCGCGGTGCAGTCAGAGATTGAGACAGCGATCCAGCTGTCCGAACAAAATCATGCTCCCGTCGCTGTCGACCTTCTGCTGCGCAAGGCTGGCTTCGATCCGCTGGGTGCCATCGTTTCTGCTAACTCGGTGGCGCAAACGGCGGAAGGGCCAGTTGTGAATTGGGTGGTGCTGGCGTCTGACCGGACCTTCCTCTCCCTGTCTTCGCCGAATGGCAGTGTGCTCTTGTGTGGCGAGGATTATGAAAAGCTCGCCGAGGCCACGATGCTTGAACTCGGCGCGCACTTTGATCGCTCCGCCGCCGCTGGATAGTTCCCAACTCGCGTCTCACAGTATTCGCACCTAGCGACCTTGCTCATCCTGCCCCCATTGTTGCGTTGCGGGGAGGGGGGCTTTCGGCTATTGACGAGCAACCTGAAACAGGGACCGCCCCCAAGCCCTATGACGCTTCTCGACTCGGTCAAGAATACGTTCGTTCCGATCCATCGCGAAGGCTATCCCTTTATCGCCGCCTTCGCCGCGGCGACGCTGTTTCTCGGCTATTTCTCCTCGGTGCTGTTCTGGATCGGGCTGATCCTCACCGCCTGGTGCGTCTATTTCTACCGTGACCCCGAGCGGGTCACGCCGGTCGACGACCGGCTGGTGGTGAGCCCGGCCGACGGCGTGATCTCGGCGGTCGGACCCGCCGTGCCGCCGAGCGAGCTTGGCCTGGGCCCGGGCGAGATGACCCGGATCTCGGTGTTCATGAACGTGTTTTCCTGCCACATCAACCGCGCTCCGGTGCGCGGCCGGATCACGCGCATCGAGCATAAGCCCGGCAAATTCCTCAATGCCGAGCTCGACAAGGCAAGCGCCGAGAACGAGCGCAACGGCCTGGTCATCGACAGCCCGAACGGCACCATCGCTGCCGTCCAGATCGCCGGGCTGGTGGCGCGTCGCATCGTCTGCTGGGCCGAGGCCGGCGGCTCGATCGCCATCGGCGAGCGTTTCGGCCTGATCCGCTTCGGCTCGCGCGTCGACGTCTTCCTGCCGTCGAATGCCGTGCCGCGCGTCGCGGTCGGCCAGACGGCTGTGGGCGGCGAGACCGTGCTTGCCGAATTCGGCGGCACGGCGGTCACGCCCCTGGTCAGGGTTTCCTGAACATTGGGCGCGCCGTTCAAGAAATTCGAGGCCCATGCCAGCGGCGGTCCGCGCATCCGCGAGATCCCGATGCGCATGGTGCTGCCCAACCTGGTCACGGTGCTTGCCATCTGCGCCGGCCTTTCCGGCATCCGCTTCGCCTTCGAGAACCGCTTCGAGATCGCCGTGGTCATGGTGCTGCTTGCCGCCTTCCTCGACGGCATTGACGGGCGGCTGGCGCGTATGCTGAAGGCCACCTCGAAATTCGGCGCGCAGATGGATTCGCTGGCCGACATCGTCAATTTCGGCGTGGCGCCGGCTTTGGTTCTCTACGCCTTCCTGCTCGACCGCGCCGGCTCGCCGGGCTGGATCGCAGCACTTCTCTTCACCATCGCCTGCGGCATGCGGCTCGCCCGCTTCAACGTGCTGGCAGACGACACCGACCAGCCTGCATGGCAGACCGAATATTTCGTCGGCGTGCCGGCCCCGGCGGGCGCGGTGCTGGTCATGCTGCCGCTCTATCTTTATTTCCTGCGGCTCGGGCTGGAGCCGTCCCGGCCGGCCGCCTTCATCGCCACGGGCTTCACCGTGCTCATCGCCTTCCTTCTGGTCAGCCGCCTGCCGGTCTATTCGGGCAAGAGCGTCAAGGTGCCGGGAGACAGGGTGCTGCCGGTCATCCTCGGCGTGGTGCTCTACATCCTCTTGCTGATGACCTATCCCTGGTACACGCTGACCGCCTCCGTCGCGGGATATCTGCTCTTCCTGCCGTTCTCGGTGCGCGCCTATTCGAAACGGGCCATGCGAGAGGGCGAGAAGGTGCCGCCTTCGGATATCGGGTGACGCGGCGCGCTAAGCCGCCACGCCCAGTCCCAACCTGTCGATCGCCAGCTTGCGGGCCGAGACGTAATCCGTCTTGCCCGAGCCCAGCACCGGGATGTCTTCCACCTTGATGATGTCGTTGGGCACCATCAACTCGGCGGCGCCCGCCTTCTTGCCGAACTGGCGCAGTTCCTCGGCATTGGCGTCGTCGGCGGTGGTGACCAGCACGATACGCTCGCCGCGCCTTTTGTCGGGCACCGCCACCGCCGCGTGGCGCTCTTCCGGCCACAGCGACTGCACCAGCATCTCGACGGCGCCCAGCGACACCATCTCGCCGGCGATCTTGGCGAAGCGCTTTGCCCGGCCGCGGATGGTGATGAAGCCCTCGCGGTCGATCGAGACGATGTCGCCGGTGTCGTGCCAGCCTTCCAGCGGCTGCAATTCGCCGGGCCGGTCGGCGCTCATATAGCCCATCATCATGTTCGGCCCGTCGAGCCACAGCCGGCCGCCCTCGGTGATGCCCTCGACAGGCTCCAGCTTCATGCGGATGGCCGGCAGCGGTCGGCCGACCGTCCCGTCGCGGCTGTGGATGGCGGTGTTCACCGCCACCACCGGCGCGGCTTCGGTCAGCCCGAAACCTTCGACGATCGAGGCCTGGAAGCGGTCGCGGTAGGTGCGTCGCGTCTCCGGTTTCACCGCCTCGGCGCCGGCCACGACGAAGCGCAGGCTGGAGAAGTCGCCGTCCTTGGCGGTGCGCGCATAATTGGCGAGGAACGTGTCGGTTCCGAACATGACGGTCGGCTTCACCTTGCGGGCGATCTCGGGGATGATCTTGTAGTGCAGCGGCGAGGGGTAGAGGAACAGCTTTACGCCCAGCACCAGCGGCAGAATGGTGCCGCCGGTGAGCCCGAAGGAATGGAACGCCGGCAGCACGTTGAGCAAGGTGTCGGCCGGCGAGACGGAGACGCGCGCCTCGGCCTGCATGACATTGGCAAGCAGGTTGCGGTTCGACAGCACCACCGCCTTCGGCGTGCCTTCCGAGCCGGAGGTGAACAGGATGACGGCGGGCTTCGAGGCTTGCCGCCGTTGCAGCGGTAAGCGCCACAAAAGCGCCGCGGCGACCTTGTCCAGCGCCGTCGCGCCGGCTCGTACGTCTTCCAGCCACAGCATCTTCGCGCCGCCTGCCTCGACCGCGGCAATGATGTCGTCGATGCCGGCCTTTTCGACGAAAGCGCGGGATGACACCACGGTGCGGATGACGGCGGTGCGGATCGCCGCGGTCACGCTTGCCGGGCCGGCGGTGTAGTTGATCATCGCCGCAACCCTGGCCGCCGAGATCAGGCCGACGAAGGTGAGCACCACGCCATTGGCGTTGGGCAAGAGCACGCCGACCGCTTCGCCGGGCGCCGTCACCGCCTCGAAACGGCGTCCGAGCACGCGTGCGCCGATGAACAGCTTGCGGTAGCTGAGCGAACCCGAAATCACGTCCTCGATGATCGGATGCGATGGTCCGACGCGATCGGCGGCGTCGCGCATGGCGAGGAACAAGCCGCGGTCGAGATTGGTACCGTAGAGCCGCGCCTCGGCGAAACGGTCGAACAGCGCGTTGGTGTTGGAGGCCATGTCGGGATTGCGCGCCACCAGCTCGGCGATGGTCATCGGCTCCAGCACGCTCACCGAAAGCCGCGGGAACCAGTGCCTGGGCGCTTTCTCCTTCGGCGTCAGCGACATCGGCAGATCGCGCGTTCCGGCAACGAAGATCGGCACGATGCGGGCGTCGGCCTGCATGGCGATGCGGGTGATGGCGCGAAACAGCCGGAAGGATTTGACGTCCGGCTCGACACTGTCCGGCAGGTAGACGGCAAGCCGTCCCTTGCCCTTCAGCACGCGCACCAGGCGCCGGCTGACGAAGACATGCTCGGCATTGAAGGCGATGGTGCGGCCAAGCTCGCGCCATGGTTCGAGCCAAGGCGAGCGCGCCGAGGCCTCGTCAAGAATATGCAGCGTGTCGTCGGGAAGCAGCGACAGCATCAGCGCCGGCTCGATGCGCGACTGGTGCGAGATCACATAAATGACTGGCGTGTTGGCGCTTCGGGCAATGCGAATACGGTTGTCGGCAATCCGGTAGGCGAGCTTGAACGGCACATAGAGCAGCGCCTGGGTGAAGCGCAGGTCGAGCCGGAACCGCTCGATCACGGCGATCAGCAGCCACGCAAACACAAGGCCCGCCAGCAGCGCCAGGGTCAGGATCATGCCGCTCTCTCCCAGTCTCCTCCAGGGCGCGGCTCTGAGCGGCCGCTTCGGTGGCAGAGGGTAGCGGAAGCGCGGGCAAGGTCAATGCGGGGTGAAGCAGTGCCTTGATCCCACTTGAAGAACTTCGACACATGTCGTAGATTAAGCGACACGTGACGGAGAAGCAAAAGATGGCTAGTTTCCCGACGGGATTTGCTGAAGCACCACACATGGAGCCGGAGTTCGAGCGGTTGGTCGACCTGTTCGGCGGGCCGAAGGTTCTTGGATCCTCGGTATCCAACCCGCTCGAGGCGCATGAAATGATCCTGCATGGAATTCCAAGCCAAGCCTTGGAAAGCCTCGTCAGGCAACTGACCGTCATCGAAGCGGATGCTTTCGAGGCGGCATTCGGCATGAGCGAGCGGACATTTCAGCGGCACAAATCGGATCACTCCAGGACGCTCAATCGGGAGCAGGGCTCAAGGACCTGGAATTTCGCCAGGGTTCTCACCAAGGCCACGTCCGTTCTCGGCACTCAGGAAGCGGCCGAGAAATGGATGATCGAGCCTGCCATGGGCTTGGACAACCGGCGCCCGATCGATCTCCTGGCCACGGCGGCGGGTACTATCCTTGTCCAGGAATTCCTCGAACGGCTTGATTATGGTGTCTACGCGTGACGCCTTTGCCGGGTTCTCTTGGGATGGGAGAAGTCCTCGGCTGGAGACTTGATCACAAACGCTTCCAGGCCACCTGGAACAGCGGCGAGGGAGCCTTCAAGCTTGGAGGAAGGTGGAACAGCAAAGGTGTTAGGGCCGTCTATGCATCCATTGACCCTTCGACCGCCATTCTGGAGGTGGCTGTACACAAAGGATTTCGCACGCTCGATACAGTCCGCCACGTGCTGACGGCATTCGAAATCGCCGATCCTTCGAAAATTCATGTGGTGGAAGCCAGCGATATTCCAAACGCGAACTGGCTTCGGCCAGGCATTCCAAGCGCGGGGCAGCAGCAGTTTGGCGACGGTCTGCTGGCGGAGCATCCCTTGTTTCTGATTCCGAGTGCAGTGTCCCAGCACAGCTGGAACCTGGTGCTCGATCCCGTCCGTGGGAGCGGCCTTTACAAGCCGCACCTGCAGGAGGATTTTGCGCTGGATACCAGGCTTCATCCTCCCGCGAGATAGCATATCGTCCGGGCGGAGGAGCAAAACAATCTCACGCCGCCTTCAATCTTCCGCTGATGAAGCGGAATTCCTGGGTTTTGCCGCCATAGCCATAGGCCGCCGCCGGCACTTCGTGCACGAAGGCATAACTTTCCTCATGCACCCCGCCGAGCAGCCGGCCGAAAGCCTCGAAGATTGCCTTCAGATAGGCTTCGAGCTCGAGCTTGGTGTTGGTGCCGTCGACGACCTTGATGTCGAGCCAGAACGTGTTGGTGCCATGATCGACCAGCGACCTGCCGCCGGCGAACCAGTGCTGCGGATCGATGTAGTTGACCGCGACCGCGGTGATCGTCGGGTCCTTGCGCAACTCCGTGGCGGTAATCTCGGTGATGTCCTTGGCGATCGCGGCGGACAGCTTGGCGTCGGGCTTGCCGGTGACGCTGATATTGATGATCGGCATTTTTCTCTCCTTGGGTTGGGCGCCTCGCGCCTTCGATGAGAGAATCATGGCATTGGCGTGTATTCGATAAAATCGAATTGTTTTTGAAAAACACTTCGATATCATCGAAGTATGGAAATGCTCGATCTCGACTTACTGAAGACCTTCCTCGCCTTCGTCGAGGGCGGCTCGCTTGCCAAGGCCGCATCCGCCGTCGGCCGCACGCCGTCGGCTGTGACCGCGCAGATGCAGCGGCTGGAGGAGATCGTCGGGGAGCCGCTGCTCATCCCGCGGGGCAGAGGACGCGGCCTGACACCGGCCGGCGAGGATCTTGTCGGCCATGCGCGCCGCATCCTTGCCGTCCACACCGAGGCGTGGTTGGCGCTGAAAGGCGCGCGCGCCGGCGGCCGCATCGCCATCGGCACGACACAGGATTTCGCCGACCACGGTCTGCCGGATCTTCTAAGGGCCTTCGCCGCCAGCCACCCGCGTGTGCGGATCGAGCTGCGGGTCGGCCGCTCCCTGGAACTCGGCTCGGCGCTGCAGGCCGGCCAGATCGACCTCGCAATCACCATGCGCCATGCCCCGACGCCAGATGAAACGGCCGTGGTCAGCGAGCCGATGTTGTGGCTCTGCTCGGAAAAAGGCCTGGCGACGCGGCAGGAAGCCGTGCCGCTGGCGCTGCTCGATCCCTATTGCGGCTTTAGGGAGGCCGCGCTCAACGCGCTCGATGCCGCCGGCCGCCGCTATCGCATCGCCGCCGGCAGCGCCAGCCTTGCTGGCCTGCGCGCCGCGGTCGATGCCGGCATCGCACTGACGCCGCGCACCCGGCGTTTTGCCCATTCCGGCATCGTGGAAGCGCCATACGAGCACGACCTTCCGCCGCTCCCTATGGCCGACTTCGCCATCCGGCTCGGTCGCGAAGCTCCGCGCCCGGCGCGGGATCTGGCGGAGTTGCTCGGCGATGGCCTCGCCCTGCCGTCGTGATCCCCAAAGAAAAAGCCGACCTTTTTGCGGGTCGGCTTCTAGTCGGACGGGTCGAGGGGTTTGGGGGGACTTGGGGGGTGACCCGTCAACCTAACAATGCCTGAGCCGGATAATGGTTCCGTGAATGGCGAAATTTTTTACGAGCGCGCCGATTTCGCCTTCAGCCAGTCGCGTCCGGCATGGGCAAAGACCGCGCAAAGCACGATGGCGCCGCCGATGACGCTGGCCATGGGCGGGGCTTCGCTGAGGAAGATCAGGGCAAACAGGACGGCGAACGGCACCTCGGCAGAGCCCAGCAGGCCGGATTCGGCGGCAGGGATAAGCCGCGAGCCTTCCGTCCACAGGATCGAGGCCAGCGCGAAGGAGCAGCCGAAGGTGGCAAGCAGCACCACGTCGCGCGTTGAGACGGCCAGCGGATCGGTGACGAACCAGCCGAGCACGAAGAGCAGGAAGGCCGAGACCGCGCCCGCCCAGACGACCGGCGAATCGCGAAAAGCGCGCACCATGATCATGTAGAGCGCGCTGCCGGCGGTCATCAAAAGCGCTAGTCCGTCGCCGAACAG
Organism: Mesorhizobium sp. M2A.F.Ca.ET.042.01.1.1; assembly: GCF_003997405.1. NCBI lineage: Bacteria > Pseudomonadati > Pseudomonadota > Alphaproteobacteria > Hyphomicrobiales > Phyllobacteriaceae > Mesorhizobium > Mesorhizobium sp. M2A.F.Ca.ET.042.01.1.1. Next base: position 3,422 of record NZ_RZRX01000145.1, on the reverse strand, counting down.
ATGGCCGCTGCCGAGGCCGCCGCCCACCATGATGGCGACGCCGCAAAGCGATACGGCCGCGGCCAGCATCGTCTGCAGCCGGCATTTCTCCTGCACCAGAAGGAAGGCAAGGAGCGCGGCGATGAAGGGCGAGGTCGCGTAGATGACCGCGACATTGGCGACATAGGTGTATTTGAACGCCGAGATGAAGGCGATGCTGACCGCTGCTCCTTCGACCGCCAGCAGCCAGCCCCGCCAGCCCAGTCTCAGGCTTTCGCGCCCGCCCGAGCGCCGGCGGCGCCAGAGCACATAGAGGCCGATCAGGATCGAGCCGAAAAAGCCGCGCCAGCAGGTGATCGTCAGCGGATCGGCATGGATCGACTTGGTCAGCACGCCGGTGAGCGCGAAGGCGATGGCCGATGCCGAGACCAGGATGATGCCGAGCGTGCGCTCGGCCGCCACGTCGGCGGCCCCAGGCGTGAGCTTCTTGGGGATGTCGAGCGTGTCCGTCATGGTGCCAGCCTACCCGGTCGCTCCTGACAGCTCTCTGTCATCAGGCTTGCTCCCGCTTGCGGAAATGCTCGTTGCCGACGATGAGCAGGCCGGCGCCGATGATCAGCGCCGCGCCCATGAACACCTCCGTGCGCGGCACGTCGCCCCAGATGGCGAAGCCGAGCGCGAACGCCCAGACCAGCGAGGTGTATTCGAACGGCGCCACGATGGACACCGGGGCGCGCTTCATGCCTTCGAACAGCGCATATTGCGCCACCCCGCCGAGCGCGCCGACGCTGAGGAGCAAAAGCAGCTGCGTTCCGTCAGGCATGCGCCACCACAGCAGCGCCGGCACGGCCGAAAAGAGCAGGAAATAGAAATTGTTGAGCACGAGCTGGATCGTCGTGCGCTCCTGCAGCGCCGTCTTGCGCAAGAGCACAACGGCTATCCCCCAAAGCACGGCGGCCGCCAGCACCAGAAGCACTGGCACGGAGAGGCCGAGCCGCGTCGGATCGCAGGCGATGAAGACGCCCACGAAGCCGACGAAGACCGCGATCCAGCGCAGCAGCGGCACCGTCTCGCCCAGGATCACCACGGACAGCACGGTGACGATGATGGGGGCTGCGTAATAGATGGTGGTGAGCTCGGCGAGCTGCAGCGTGCGCGCGGCGTTGTAGTAGCAAAGCCACGCGGCCAGCGTGAACGCGCTGCGCACCAGCATCGGCCTGACGATCGGTGAATCGATCGTGTCGGCAAACAGCCGCTTGCCGCCGATCGCGCCGCAGGCGAGGAGAACGGTGACCGAGCGGACGAACATGATCTGCCAGACCGTCATGCTGGCGACCAACAACTTGATCGAGGCGTCCTGCGCCGAAAACAGGAAATAGGCGGCAGCCGTGAACAGGATGCCGGCCAGCACCCTTTCCCGGCTTTCGAGGACGACGATATCGGCCATGCGGTTTCAGCGTGTTTGCGTGGGGCGGCTCCGCCCCACTCGGGACCGTTGCTCCAGCTATACGAGCGAAAGCTTGCACGGCGCTGCTCCAGCGCGGCGCTTGCGTTGGCGCAGGGATGGCAATCCCTGCGCCGGATGATAGCGTGAAGGCTGGGGAGGACCGTCGGGTGAAAGCAGTCTTTGCAGCGGGCGCAATGCTGATCGCGAGCGCGGATATTTCCGGTGCCGAAACCGTTTACCGCTACGAGCATGGCCCATCGACGATGTGCGGTATCCGCGGTGCCGACACGGCGGATTTTCTCAGGCAGGTACGGGCGGGCCTCCGTCAAGTTCCGGCATCAGACCGCTTCGACTTGTTCGTCGCCGACGACGGCGTGACGCAATGGGTTTTTACAAAGCCCTCCGAGAAGGCTTATCCCGCCGTCACCTGCCGGTGGCTGGACAGGGACTCGCAAGGCAATTGGATCTCAAAACGGGAAATCCGCTGCGAGGCCGATCGCGCCGCCTGTGACAGGCTAGCCGACGAATTCGCGAGTCTCGACGATCAGCTGCGACGCTCGCTTGCGGAGAAGAAGTAAGGTGTTCGCATGACCTACGACCGGGCTTGGCTCGAACAGGCCGTCCGCTCCAAATCGCGCCCGCGCCTGTTGTTCTTCTGGGGCCACCAGCCATCGAAGGATGGTAGCATCACCGCATCGTGTTTCAGCCAATGGTGGCCGGCGCCCTTCACCGTTGATGGCGCACGCTATGCGACGGCCGAGCACTGGATGATGGCGTCCAAGGCACGCCTGTTCGGCGACGGGGAGATGGCGGCGCGGATCGTGGAGGCCGGCGCCCCAAGCAGGCGAAGGAACTGGGCCGGAAGGTCAAGGGTTTCGACGGCGCGCGGTGGGACCGCGAGAAGAACGGCATTGTCGTCGAGGGCAGCTTTCAGAAATTCAGCCAGAACAAGAATTTGGGCGCGTTCCTGCTCGCGACGGGCGATAAGGTGCTGGTCGAGGCGAGCCCTGTCGACCGCATCTGGGGCATCGGCCTCGCGGCCGATGACGAGAAGGCCGCCAATCCGTTGCAGTGGCGCGGCGAGAACCTGCTTGGCTTTGCCCTGATGCAGGCGCGAGATCGCCTGCGGGGCAAGGCAAGCTAGCGCTCACTGCGTCGCCTGATAAAGCTCCGATGCCGCGTCCTTCAGGGCGCGCCGGCCGTCCGGCCGCAGATACATCATGTGGCCGCCCTCGACGACGTCGAGGCGAATCGGCTTGGCGTCGGACAGCGTGGGAAGCTGGTTCACCAGATAGCGCGAGGCGAGATAGGGCGTGACGAGGTCGGTATAGCCGTTGACGATGACGACGCCGAGCGCCGGATTGAGCGAGCGCGCCCGCTGCAGGTCGTTCATGACGCCGGCATAGCCCTGGCCCGAAGTGCCGTAATCCCAGTTGCGGCTGATTTCGCCATTGAGCAGCCGGTAGCTGACATCGGTGCGATAGTTCAGTTCGTCGCGGGCATAGGCGACGAAGGCGGAGGTCAGCACCGGAACGCTGCGATCGAGCACCGGATCTGGGCCGGCGTCATGCGCGCTTTGCGGCGCGATATCGGCCGTGCCGATGGTGGCGTCATAGGGGCTGAGCACCTTGCCCGTGGCACGCTGGAATTCCTTGGCGAAAAGCCCGGTGGGCACGCGAGCGAAATTACGTTGCACGAGCTCGAGTGGCAGGCCGGTGAGTTCCGAAACGCGCCCACTGGCGAGCTTGCCGCCCTGGTCCAGCCCGCTGTTCAGCGCCGTCAGGTAATCGCCGAGCGCGTAATGCTCGACCTCGGCCAGCCTGTCGCGCAGCGCATCGCCGCTCACGCCGTCGCCCTTCAGGCGGGTCGCCGCCAGCGAAGGCAGCTCCAGCGCCCAATGCAACTGGTCGAACTGGTCGGGCCGCACCAGCATGAACTCCAGCGCCGGCGAGATCAGCACGACGCCGCTGGGGCTGAGGCCCACATCCTCCTGCAG
>NZ_RZRX01000144.1:0-16142 GCF_003997405.1 Mesorhizobium sp. M2A.F.Ca.ET.042.01.1.1 | reverse complement strand
TGCCTATACCGGCCGGGTGATGAAGATCTTCGAGAAGCGCAGCGACGCGGTGCTTGGCGTCTTCCGCGTGCTGAAGGACGGCACGTTCCGCATCGAGCCCGTCGAACGCCGTCAGCCGGAACTGATCGTCGACAAGGAATTCCAGAATGGCGCGAAAAACGGCGATCTCGTCGAGGTCGAGCCGGCGCGGGCATCCCGTTACGGGCTGCCCAGGGCAAAAGTGCTGGCGGTGCTGGGGTCCCTGACAAGCGAAAAGGCGGTCTCGATGATCGCCATCCATGCCCACGACATTCCCCATGTCTTTCCGGCGGACGTGATTGCCGAGGCCGAAGCGGTGAAACCGGCGACGCTCGATCACCGCGAGGATTGGCGCGACCTGCCGTTGGTGACCATCGATCCGGCCGATGCCAAGGACCATGACGACGCCGTCTTCGCCACCCCCGACACGGACGAGAAGAATCCCGGCGGCGTCGTCGTCACCGTGGCGATCGCCGATGTCGCGGCCTATGTGCGCTATGGAAAGCCGCTCGACCGCGAAGCCCTGAAGCGCGGCAATTCGGTCTATTTCCCGGACCGGGTCGTGCCGATGCTGCCCGAACGCATCTCCAACGACCTCTGCTCGCTGCGCGAAGGCGAGGACCGGCCGGCCATCGCCGTGCGCATCACCTTCTCCTCGGAAGGCCGCAAGCTGCGCCATTCCTTCCACCGTGTGATGATGAAGTCGGCGGCCAAGCTCGCCTACCCGCAGGCGCAAGCCGCGATCGACGGCGTGCCCGACGACAAGACCCGGCCGCTCCTCGACAGCATCCTGAAGCCGCTCTGGGATGCCTATGCCGTGCTGAAGCGCGGCCGCGACGCCCGCCAGCCGCTGGAGCTCGACCTGCCGGAACGCAAGATCCTGCTGAAGCCGGACGGCACCGTCGACCGGGTCGTGGTGCCGGAGCGTCTCGACGCGCACAAGCTCATCGAGGAGTTCATGATCCAGGCCAATGTCGCGGCGGCCGAGACCCTGGAGGGCAAGAAAGAGCCCCTTGTCTACCGCATCCATGACGCGCCGTCGCTCGCCAAGCAGGAATCGCTGCGTGAGTTCCTGCAAACGCTCAGCCTGTCCCTGGCGCGCGGCGCGCAGATGCGGCCCAGCCAGTTCAACGGCATTCTGGAACGGGTGCGCGGCGCCGACAACGAGGCGCTCGTCAACGAAGTGGTGCTGCGCTCGCAGAGCCAGGCCGAGTACTCGCCGAAGAACATCGGCCATTTCGGCCTCAACCTCCGTCGCTACGCGCATTTCACCTCGCCGATCCGCCGCTATGCCGATCTGATCGTCCACCGGGGGCTGATCTCGGCGCTTGGACTTGGGCCTGGCGGGCTGACGCAGCAGGAGGCGGATCGGCTGGAAGAGGTCGCCGCGCTGATCTCGGCCACGGAACGCCGCGCCATGGCCGCCGAGCGCGACACGGTCGACCGGCTGATCGCCGCCTATCTCGCCGAGCGCGTCAACGACACGTTCGACGCGCGCATCTCCGGCGTCACCAAGGCGGGGCTGTTTGTCCAATTGCCGCAGTATGGCGCCGACGGCTTTATCCCGGTGTCAACTCTGGGCGGCGACTACTATATCTATGACGAAACCGCCCGATCGCTGTTCGGCGAACGCACCGGCAAAGGCTATCAGCTTGCCGACCGCGTCGAAGTTCGGCTGGTCGAAGTCGCGCCGATGGCCGGCGCGATGCGTTTCGAGATGCTGACCGACCCGAAGCCCCTGCCCGGCTCGAGGCGGTCGTTCCACAAGGCCAAGGGCCGCGCCCGCGCGTCGCAACCGCGCGTCGGTCCGCGCGGCAGGAGAAGATGATGCCAGGCGATTCGCATGTGGAAGAGCAGGTTTTCGGTGGCGAGCATCACTCTGGCCGTGTCGCCCGTCCGCTGTGGACGGCGATCAAGCGCGGCCTTCTCGGCCGTTGCCCGCGTTGCGGCGAAGGCAAGCTGTTTTACGCCTTCACCAAGACCGTCGACACGTGCAGCGTCTGTGGCGAGGAGATCCATCACCATCGCGCGGACGACCTGCCTGCCTATCTGGTCATCGTCATTGTCGGCCACATCGTGGTTGGCTCGTTCATGGCAGTGGAAGCGACCACCACGCTGTCAAACTTACAGCACGCGCTGATCTGGGTGCCGCTGACCATCATTCTCGCGCTCGCACTTTTGCAACCGGTCAAGGGCGCCGTCATCGGCCTGCAATGGGCGCTTTATATGCACGGCTTCGGCGACGAGAAGGATGAATTCGAGAGCCATTCGTAAGCCAGGTCGCACCGCTGTCCGCCCTGGTTCAAGAGCCGCGACGCGCAAGCCACTTTCACATCAGGGAAGTTTCCGCTAGGTCGGGCGCATGGAAGGAATGACCAAGGCGGATGTCGACAAGCTCGATAAGGGCCTGGCCGTGCGCAGCGGCCGCGCGTTGCGTCCACGTGATGCCGCGACCCTTATTCTGCTCGATCGCCAGGGCAAGGATGTCCTGGTGCTGATGGGCAGGCGCCATGCCAGGCATGCCTTCATGCCCGGAAAATTCGTCTTTCCCGGCGGCCGCACCGATCCCGCGGACAGCCGCATTGCCGTCGGTGCGCCTCTGCGCGGCGAGGAAGAGAAAAAGCTGGTCGCCGGCCCCGGTCGCGCCAGTGCGGCGCGGGCGCGAGCAATCGCCCTGTCGGCGATTCGCGAGACCTATGAGGAAGCCGGCCTGCTGGTCGGCCGAAAGGGCGCCTTCTCGACCGCGAAGCGCGACTGGCAGGGTTTCGCCGAACATGGCGTCATCCCGTCGCTGGACGTGCTACGCTTCGTCGCCCGCGCCATCACCCCGCCCAATCGCGTGCGCCGTTTCGACACGCGTTTCTTCAGCGCCTGGCGCCACGACGTTGCCGTGGAATTGCCCGGCGGCGGCCCGACCAACGAGCTGGAGGAACTCGTCTGGCTGCCGCTTGCCGATGCCCGCAAGGCCGACATCCCGGACATCACCGGCATGATCCTGGAAGAACTGGAAGGTCGGCTTGCAGACGATCCCTTGCTGCGGCCGGGCGGCGCCGTGCCGTTCTTCCGGCTTGTCCGCAACCGCTTCGTCCGCGAAGTCCTTTAGAAGCAGAGCATTTTGGTCCCATGACGGTCGATACCCAACAACAGGGCGACGAACGCGTACACTGGCTGCCGATGGTCGCGGCTATCTCCTCGATCAGCGTCGTCGGCATCGCCATCGGCCTCGGCATGCCGCTGCTCAGCGTCATTCTGGAAAGCCGCGGCCACTCGGCTTCAATGATCGGCCTCAACACGGCCGTTGCCGGCCTCGCCTCGATCGCCGGCGCGCCTCTGGCCACGCCGCTTGCCATGCGGCTCGGCGTCGCCTGGACCATGCTGTTGATGATCGCCATCGGCGCGCTCGCCTTTGTCGGCTTTCACTTCGCGCCAGATTTCTGGATGTGGTTCCCGCTCCGCGTCGCCCTGCATATCTCGTTGACGGTGCTGTTCATCCTGTCGGAATTCTGGATCAGCACCTCCGCGCCGCCGAACCGCCGCGGCCTCGTGCTTGGCATCTACGCCACCGTTTTGTCGCTCGGCTTTGCCGCCGGACCCTGGCTGTTCGCCCATCTCGGCAGTTCGGGCTTCTTGCCATTCGGCGTCACCATAGCGCTGGTGACGCTTGCCGCGATTCCAGTGTTGGCGGCCCGCAACGAGAGCCCGACCATCGTCGCCGAGAGCGAGACCAGCCATTTCCTGCGCTACATCTGGCTGGTGCCGACCGCGACCTTCGCCGTGCTTGTCTTCGGCGCGGTCGAGACCGGCGGTTTCTCGCTCTTCCCCGTCTATGGCAGCCGGATCGGCTATTCCGAGGCCGACGCTGCACTTCTGCTGACGATGATCGGGCTCGGCAACGTGCTTCTGCAGATTCCGATCGGCATGATCAGCGACCGTGTCTCGGACCGGCGCCATCTGCTTCTGGGCTGCGCCACCGTAGGCCTGATCGGCACCGTCTTCATGCCCTTCTTCGCGCAGAACTGGCATCTTATGGCCGCCCTTCTGTTTGTCTGGGGCGGCGTCGTCGCGGCCATGTACACGATCGGCCTTGCCCATCTCGGCTCGCAGCTTTCCGGCCATGAGTTGGCGTCCGCCAACGCCGCCTTCGTGCTGTGCTACGGCGTCGGCATGGTGATCGGTCCGCAGGCGATCGGCATCGGCATGGATGCCTTCGGCCCCTCCGGCTTCGGCTGGTCGCTGGCGATCTTTTTCGCCGCCTACATGCTTCTGGTCCTGGTCCGGCTGGTGCGCAAGATTCTCTAATGCATGTCGCCCAGAAGTGTTCAGCGGTTCTGGGACAACGACATGCATCAAAATAAGGACCTAAAGCGCGTCGCCTGAATCTGTTTCAGCGCGACGCGCTTTGGGCGGACGCCGCCGGCATCGGACATCCTGACATCACCGTGTCAGCAGCACCCCTGCTATACCCTGCCTCTAATGCAAGGCAGGAGAATTGAGATGATCGACAGCGGCTTTGAAACCAGATCCCTCAGGATGGAACTGCTTCTGCTCGTCACATTCCAGGCGCCAGCCGCCGATGTCGAGCGCATCATGGAGGCGGTGGTGGCGATCACCCCGCTGCGCATGGGCAAATATGACAGCAACGCCTATCAGTCGGCGCAAGGCATCGAGCGCTACCGGCCGCTCGAGGGCGCCGCTGCCGGCGCTGAGAACGAACTGCGCCGGCGCCCCGGGACCGTCGAAGTGTCGTTCGAGATCGCCGACGACCAGGCGCTCGCCGCCCGTGTCGTCGAGGCGATATTCCAGGCCCATTCCTACCAGGAGCCCGTCATCCGCATCCAGCCGCTGCTCGCCAGCCGCTCCAAGGGCCTCGACGACCGCGCCAATCCGAATCGCTGGTGGAACACGACGGGCGACTGGAAAAAGAAGGGGCAGTTGGTCGAGCACAACGCCTGAAGCGTGAACTCCGACGATGCCGAAATGAGGCGAAGGAGGCGCCCGGGCTTGACTTTCCGGACGCGTTCTTTATGTGTCGCGCCAAGTTTCCCGCGTCCGGGTGTTTTCCCCGTGCTCCAGCGGCCAAAACTCCACGAACATTAACGGACGAACATCATGGCCAAAGCCGCAAACATCAAGATCAAGCTTCTGTCGACCGCCGACACCGGGTTCTTCTACGTGACCAGCAAGAACAGCCGTACCAAGACGGACAAGCTCTCGTTCCGCAAGTACGATCCGGTCGCCAAGAAGCACGTCGAGTTCAAGGAAACCAAGATCAAGTAATCCGGTTTCCCGCCGTGTAAGCCAAAAGCGCCGCCCTTGGGGCGGCGTTTTTGTTTTCAGGAGGGACCGGCGGCAAGGGAACCGCGCCGCTGTTCAGCGCTGGTTCCCGGTCAAAAACCTAAAGCGCATGGAGCGAATCCGAAGATCGCGACGCGCTTTAGTCTTTTGAAAAAAGGGGGCCGGTCGGCGTTTGGCAGCGGTACGAGGAGGCCACTATGTGCCAGCGCCGGCCGGCCGACCCCACGGACCCAGGAGATGCGGCGGACCTGAGCATCATGGGGTATTTTTCGGATCGAGCCGGCTAGTCTACCCTCGTGCCGGCTTTGCCTTCTGTCTATGCGCCGCAGATTTGCGCAAGACCTTATAAAAATCAACCATTTCTTAACCACCGCTCGCGAATCGCTCGGGTTAAGGTAAATTCCTAACCTTGTGGGGACGGCCGGGAATCGGCGCCTTTTGCAGGCATGCCGCTGAAGCGCGAGCATGCGCGAAATCTAAATCTAGAGCATAAACAGCGGGTCGGGAAGATGGCGAGGCGCTTCAAGCCGCCTTGGCGACCACTCGGTTGCGGCCGCCGCTTTTGGCTTCATAGAGCGCAAGGTCGGCGCGCTTCATCAGCGCCGCGACGCTGTCGGTTCCCTTCAGAAGCGAGGATACGCCGACGCTGACCGTCACCTCGATCGTCTTGCCGTCGCTCCCGATGGCAAAAGGCGCCTGGGCGATCTCGGCGCGGATGCGCTCGGCCACCTTCTCGGCGACCGCGCCGTCGGTGTCGGGCATAACAACGACGAACTCCTCCCCGCCGAAGCGGCAGGCGAGATCGATGCCGCGCACATTCTTGCGCAGCCGCCTGGCGAATTCCCGCAGCACGTCGTCGCCGCCGTCATGGCCATAGGTGTCGTTGATCGACTTGAAGCGGTCGAGATCGGTGATCATCACCGACAGCGGCCGCCGCCGCGCTGCGGCGCGATCGAACAGCGTCTGCAGGTGGCTGTCGAGGTAGCGCCGGTTGTGCAGCCCGGTCAGCCCGTCGATCACCGCCATCTCGATCGTCTGGGCGACGCTGGCGCGCAATTGGTCGTTGTAGCGCTTGCGCCGCACCTGTGTGCGCAGCCGCGCCATCAATTCGTGCTGGTCGATCGGCCGGATCAGGTAGTCGTTGATGCCGAGCTCCAGTCCGCGCAGGATGCGGCCCTCCTCACCCTCGTCGGCGAGCAGCATGATCGGCAGGAAGCGGGTGCGGTCGAGCGAACGCAGTTGCGAGCACAGCCTCAGCGCATCGAAGCCGGAGAAGGCGGTCGAGATCAGCACGCATTCATACGGCGTCTCCGCCGCCTGGAAGAACCCTGCATTCGGATCGGTCGCGACATCGAGCTCGGCGCTGTGGCGCAGCATCTTCTGGATGCGTTCGACCGAGGATCTGCGCTCGTCGATGAGAAGCACCTTCGGCTTGACGTCTTCGGTCGCGAAATCACGGCTCAGAAGTTCCTCGATCCCGATATTGCGCGTGGTCGATGCGCGCAGCCTGAGCTCGTCGGTCAGCGACTTCAGCCTGACGAGGCTCTTCACGCGCGTCATCAGCTGCAGGTCGTTGACCGGCTTGGTCAGGAAATCGTCCGCGCCGGCCTCGAGGCCGCGCACCCGGTCCGAGACCTGGTCGAGCGCGGTGATCATGACCACCGGTATATGCGAGGTCGCCGGATCACCCTTCAGGCGTTTGCAGACCTCGAACCCGTCCATGCCCGGCATCATCACGTCGAGCAGCACGACGTCGACCTTGCCGTTCTCGCAGGTCTCGATCGCATCAGGGCCGTTATTGGCCGTCAGCACCTCGAAATACTCGGCAAGCAGCCGAACCTCCAGCAGCCGCACATTGGCGGGGATATCGTCGACGACGAGGATCCGCGCGGTCATCTCAAAAGGCTCCGGTTCTGCTGGTCACGGGCATCAGGCATCGCCCAGATAGGATTTGATCGTCTCGATGAAGCGCGGCACCGAGATCGGCTTGGAGATATAGGCCTCGCAGCCGCCCTGGCGGATGCGCTCCTCATCGCCTTTCATCGCGAAGGCGGTGACGGCGATGACGGGGATCGAATGCAATTCGTCGTCTTCCTTCAGCCATTTGGTCACTTCCAGGCCGGAGACCTCGGGCAGCTGGATGTCCATCAAAATGAGGTCCGGCCGGTGCTGGCGCGCCAGATCCAACGCCTCCAACCCGTTGCGCGTGCGGACCGTCTCGTAACCGCTGGCTTCGATGAGGTCCCGAAAGAGCTTCATGTTGAGCTCGTTGTCCTCGACGATCATGACCTTCTTAGCCATCAATTTCCCGTCCCGACCGCCCTCGAAGTCGAAGACCGTCGTAATGCGTCTCCTCGGACCGCACCCAACCCTTTCCACCCTAGCCCAATATAATTGATGAAACGGAAACCGGAGGTTGGAAAGCTGCACCAATTCCAACTTCGGGCGTTTTGTGGGAGAGAGCGGAGGCTTGCCGCAAGCGACGCTTGCCGTTACTGCGTTAGCAGACTCAAAAATCCACCATTCCAAAGGTAATGATGGCGAACGCAGCGTCAATGCGCGAGGAAGCGGAAACCATTGCCGTCAAGGCGCTGGGCTTCGTCGCCGCCGATCCGGAACTTCTGCCCCGCTTCCTGGCGATCACCGGCATTGAGGCCAACTCGATCCGCAAGGCCGCCGCGGAGCCTGGCTTCCTTGCCGGCGTTCTGCAATTCATCCTCGCTCATGAGCCGACGCTGCTGCGCTTCGCCGAGGAGACCGGCACGCCGCCAGCCGCCGTCGGCAAGGCATTGCGCGCGCTCCCGCTCGGCAACGACGATCACGAGCGCTCGACATGAGCGACGATCCCGAGACGGCGCGGCAGATCGAGGAACTTGCCGCCGACGACCGGCCGCTGCTGGTGCTCGACGTCGACGATGTCGTGCTCGAATTCGTCCGGCCCTTTCCGCATTTCCTCAAAACACGCGGTTTCGGGCTGACGCTGAATTCGTTCCGCCTCACCGGCAACATCGCCGAAACGGCGACCGGCCGGCTGATCGAACAGCCGGAAGTGACGGCGCTGCTGGGCGAATTCTTCGACAGCCAGGCGGATTGGCAAAGCATCACCGAGGGCGCGGCGGATGCCCTGGCGATGCTTGGACGAAGCGCCGAGATCGTCCTGCTGACCGCGATGCCGCACAAGCATCGCGCCGTGCGCCGCGCCCATCTCGATGCGCTGGGACTCGACTACCCGCTGCTGACCACGGAGATGGCCAAGGGGCCGGCCATCGCGAAACTGCGGGGCTTCAAGGGTCGGCCGGTCGCCTTTGTCGACGACCAGCCCTCCAACCTCGTCTCGGCGCGCAATTCCGTGGCCGACGCCCACCTCTTCCATCTGATGGCCGACAACTCGCTGCGCGCCTTCCTGCCGCCGACGCCGGAAGACATCATCTCGGTCGAGGACTGGCGCGAGGCCGCGCCCAAGATCGCTGCCGCGCTCCGTATTTAGAGCGTTTCACCGTTTCACGGAAACGGGCGAACCACTCTATCTCCTTGTTTTTACGCAATTCCGGACGGAAAACCGCTCACACTTTTCCTGGAATTGCTCTAGCGCGAATGCTTCAGGGCTGCAGCTTAGCGCCCGCCCCGCCATTGTTGCCGCCGTCCGAATCGTCGCCTCCAGTGGAATCGTCCGTTCCGTTCGCGCCGTCATCGCCGCTCGAATTGTCGTCCTGTCCAGCGCTGTCGTCCTGGACCTCGTCCGGGCCCTTCAGCATCGCACCATTGACTGCGACAGACCCATCGGCCTTGGTGTTGATCACCCACTCCAGGCGACCGTCTGGCAACGTCTTGCCGAAGCCCTTGACGGCCAGGGCAAAGGGGAAGGCCTGCGCCATCTGCTCATCGCTCTTGGCTCCTTCTTTCAGGGCATCGACGATCTTGTCATAACCGGCGACGTCAACGGTCAAGGTCGCATCCGGTTTCTCGCCTGGAAATGTCATCTCGCCTTCCAGCGCGACCTCGATGTCGCCGTTCTTCACCGTGCTGTGCCCGATGACGACCTTGGGATTCTTGGCCTTGAAATCGGCGACCAGAGCTTTGCCGAATTCATCCGAGAGCGGTGGTTCCTTGTTGAGATCAAAGGCTTCGATCGCCTTCTTCGCCATCGTATCGAGATCGATATTGGCGCCGCCGAAATTCAGGTCGATGTCGGTTGGCAGCAAGGGGGTGGTCCATTCGGGCAGGGTCTGATGCGGGATCGTCAGCCCCGAGGCCTTGATCGTGTAATCGACCTTGCCGTTCTGGGAGACGCCGTCCATGCCGAATGCGGTGCTGAATTGCTTCGCCCCGAACTTGCCGACAGGGCTCTCCACCTCGAAATCCTTGAACCCGTAATTGCCGTCGATCCTTTGCCAGATCGGCAGCGCGGCCAGCATCAGCGATTTGAGCTCTGCCTGGTTCGCCTTGAGTTTGGCTTCGTCCTCATTCGCCACGGCAAAGGCAAGCAGGTCGAGCAGCGGCTTGGTCCGCACGCCCTTGCCGGTTGCGTCAACGGAAAGTTCCGGCGTTTTCAAGGTGAGCGGAAAATTCATCCCGTTGTCGGGATCGTTGACCTTGATGGTCTCGACGAAGTCCGAGACCTTTTGAGTCGCCGTGAAGTCTACGCCGCCACTGGCGGATTTGGTCGCGACAACGGTGGCGGTGCCGGCGCCCGTCGAGGCCTCGGCCTGCTGCTTGGTGTCCCGGGAGGTCATGGTCATCCCGGCCAAGGAGCTGGTTGCATTGGTGAAGGCCGCAAGGGCCGGATCGTAGACGCTGGTCAGCTTGCCGTCCTTGATCGTGAATTCCATGCTCTGGCGGCCTTCCGGCCCATCGAACTCGAATGACGCGCCCTGCGAGAAATCCGACGAGACGTCCCACGACCCGTCGCTGCGCGGCTTCACCATCAGCGCGTACGGGGCCATGTCGAACTTCAGGAGCTTCTGCTCCGGCACCGCATTGACGAGCGCTTTGATGTCGAGCGCGATCTTGTAGGCGTTGCCCTCCACCGAAACCTTGAGCACGCCCTTGTCGAACGCCTGCTTGCCGAAATAGCGCGCCAGATCGTCGGAAAGCTGCTTGGCGCCCTGGCTGTCCACGGTCTGGGCAATGGCTGGCGCGCTGAGCGCGAGGGCAAAGGCAAGTGGCAAAATACGCTTCACGTCGGTTCTCCGTGCTGTCGGAAGACGAAACAATGGTGCTTCTGGTAGGCAAGAAGCGTTACAGCCGCAAGACGCCGACTGTAGGCCAAAAGCGCATCCGGCTAAAGCATCAGCCGCATCAGCGGCCGGCCGGGCTTGCGTTCGACAAGCCTCTCGAAGCCGGCCTTCTCGAACACCCGCGACGAGCCGACGAAAAGCCCGATCGAGCGCGAATCGCGCGACAGGTCGATCGGGCAGGCTTCCAGCAGCCTCGCCCCATTCTCGCGCGCAAAGGCGATGCCGCCCGCAACGAGCCTATGCGAGACGCCGCGGCCCCTCGCTTTGACGCGGATGAAGAAGCAGGAGATCGCCCAGACGGCCGGATCGCCGGCGTCGGCCGGATCGATCGGCGCCGAGCCCCTGCCCTGATTGTTCCACTCGGGCACGTCGGCGCGCGGGCCGACCTGCATCCAGCCGACGGCCTTGCCGTCTTCGAACGCCAGGAGCCCCGGCGGCGGACCCGCCTCGATGCGTGCCTTGATGAGATCCTTGTTGCGCTCCTTGTCGCTGGCGCGGCGCTCCGCCGGCGCCAGCCGGAAATGCGTGCACCAGCAGCCGTAACAGGCACCCTGCTTGCCGAAGAGGTCCTCGAAATCGGCCCAGCGCTCGGGGGTCAGCGGTGCTATGGTCATGCTCATGCGTTCTCCCCAGGCCAAGCTTGTTGCCAGCCCTGCGCTGTCGTACCATTGCGTTTGTTCTCTTTATGTTCGCAGCGATGGCGGCTCCTGTCAACAATCCCGAACACGGTTTTTGCCGTGACTGCCTGGCGCTCCAGCGCTCGGAGACGCGTCGCTGCGATCGCTGCGGCAGTCCGCGCCTTGTCCGGCACACGGAGCTCTACCGGCTCAAGATCGCCCATATCGATTGCGACGCCTTCTACGCGGCGATCGAAAAGCGCGACAATCCGGCGCTGAAGGACAAGCCGGTCATCGTCGGCGGCGGCCGTCGCGGCGTCGTCTCCACCGCCTGCTACATCGCACGCATCCAGGGCGTTCGCTCGGCCATGCCAATGTTCAAGGCGCTGGAACTCTGCCCGGAAGCGGTGGTGATTCCGCCCAACATGGAGAAATATGTCGGCGTCGGCCGTCAGGTCCGCGCGTTGATGCTGGCGTTGACGCCGCAGGTCGAGCCGCTATCGATCGACGAGGCGTTTCTCGACCTCGCCGGCACCGAGCGTCTGCACGGCATGCCGCCGGCGCTGGTGCTGGCGCGCTTCGCGCAGACGGTGGAAAAGGAACTCGGCATCACCGTCTCGGCGGGCCTTTCCTACTGCAAGTTCCTGGCCAAGATCGCCTCGGATTTCCGCAAGCCGCGCGGCTTTTCGGTGATCGGCGAAGCGGAGGCGCCGAGCTTTCTCGCCGCGCAGCCGGTGACGCTGATCTGGGGCGTGGGCAAGGCTTTGGCCGCGACGCTGGAGCGCGACGGCATCCGCATGATCGCGCAGTTGCAGCGCATGGAGCGCGGCGATCTGATGCGCCGCTATGGCGTCATGGGCGACCGGCTCTACCGGCTCTCGCGCGGCGAGGACGACCGCCCGGTCGACCCCGGCGGCGACGCCAAGAGCGTGTCGGCCGAGACTACCTTCGACACCGATATCGGAGCCCTGGCGGATCTGGTGCCGGTGCTGCGCGGTCTGTCGGAAAAGGTCTCGGCGCGGCTGAAGAAATCCGGCATTGCGGGGCGAACCGTGGTGCTGAAGCTCAAAACGCAGGATTTCAAGACCCGCACCCGCAACCGCCAGCTCGGCGATCCGACGCGCCTTGCCGACCGCATCTTCCAGACCGGCCTCGACCTGTTGCGCCGCGAAGCCGACGGCACGAAGTTCCGCCTGCTCGGCATCGGGGTCAGCGATCTCTCCCATGACGACAAGGCCGACCCGCCCGACCTGGTCGACCTGCAATCGCGCAAGCGCGCGCTGGCCGAAGGCGCGATGGACACGTTGCGCGACAAGTTCGGCAGGAAAGCCGTCGAGACCGGCTATACATTCGGCAAGGGCCGTGCCGCCAACCCGCCCGAGCCGTTGGAGGATTGAGGTTTAAAGAGCAATTCCGGGAAAAGTGTGAGCGGTTTTCCGTCCGGAATTGCGTCAAAGCAAAGGTCAGTTGCGCTTCAGGTCGATCCGGCTGGTCACCACCATCTTGCCGGTGGCGGGATCCATGTCGGTCACCGTCATGCGCATATTGTCCGGCCCGGTCTTCTCGACCGTCAGCTCCGCGTCGCGGTCGCCATTGACGACTTTCGCCCAATGGATGTCGAGGTCGATCGCATCGCCCTTGCGGCTTCCGTTGAGCCCGGCGGGTCCGCTGCGCGAGCCGATATAGGTGCCAGTGTAGCTCGCTCCGCTGACCTTCAGGTCGGCGCGGATTTCGCGCGACATGATCAGCAGTGCGCGGCAGGTGCCATCAAGCGACAGGGAGTCCGCCGTCGCGTCCGAGGTGAAGGTGCAGTTAATGTTCATCACCGGCGTGTTCGTCCTGATCCTGACCGTTCCCTTGCCGGAAAACTCACCCTGCAGCGAACGCAGGAAGGCCGCCTCGTCGGCATGCGCGCCGGTCGCGCAGAAAAGACAGGCGGCGGCCAGCCAAGCAGCGGTCGATTTCATCAAGGTGTTCCCCTCTCGCGATCACTAGTAGAATTCCAGGAAAGTACGAAACGGTTCGGCCGGCGCCTGCCGACGGAAGGCGTGGGCTTAACGGATGCCCAGGCGTCAGGTTCCGCCGCGGCGATGACTGTTTTTTGACACGAATCCCTGGCCCAGTGGAATGACGCCGCTAACGGTTGCAGGCCAGGCCCGGGCTTGCGAGATAGAGGCCCAAATGGCACCCGCTCCCTCGATCCCCAAAGCCGCATTCTGGATGGCGCTGTCAATCGCCTCCTTCCTGGCGATGACCGTTGCTGGCCGCGCCACGACCAGCGATCTCAACGTCTTCCAGGTGCTGGAGCTGCGCTCGGTGATCGGTTTCTTCATCCTGCTGCCGCTGGTGATAACAAGCGGCGGCTTCCCGGCGATGCTCACGAAACGCCCGTTCACGCATATCGCCCGCAATGTCATCCACTATACCGGCCAGGCGGCGTGGCTCTATGCGCTGACGCTGATACCGCTCGCCGTGCTGATTTCCATTGAATTCACCACACCGATCTGGACCGCGGTTTTCGCAGTCGGTTTTCTTGGCGAACGGCTCTCCAGGCCTAGGCTGACGGCTATCGTGCTCGGCCTGATCGGGGTGATCATCATCGTGCGTCCAGGCGTCAGCTCGGTCAACCCGGGGCAGCTCATCGTGCTGGGCGCCGCGGTCTGCTTCGGTTGTTCGGTGGTCATGGTGAAATCGCTGACGAGGACAGACAGCGTCGTGCGCATTATCTTCTGGATGCTGATCATCCAGTCGGTGCTCGGCCTGCTGCCCGCGCTCTACGAGTGGCGCAACCCGCCGCTTGCGCTTTGGCCATGGATCGTGGTGATTGCTTTCACAGGCATGTCGTCGCACTTCTGCATGGCGCGCGCGCTGGCCTATGCGGACGCCACCCTCATCTCGCCGATGGATTTCCTGCGCGTACCGCTGTCGGCGTTTGTCGGCTGGCTACTCTATCACGAACAGATCGACATCTTCACCGCCGGCGGCGCGGCGCTGATTCTGGCCGGCAACCTGCTCAATTTGCAGAAGAAGACGCCGCAAGTGGCGGAGGCTGAGGCGGCAACGCCCTGAGCTAAACCAGCTCTACTTCCACCACACCCGGCACCGCCCGCATTGCCGACGCCACTTGCGGTGAAATGCGGTAGCGATTGGGCAGCTCGATCTCGACCTCGCCCTGGCCGGCTTCCTTGATCAGCACGAAGCTCACCTGCCCTTCGCCCTTGACCGAAAGCTGGTTGGCCAGCGTGCCGAGTGGTGCCGCGTCGCGCACGAAGATGCGCAACGCCTTCTGGATGCGGCTGGCTTCGTCCTCCAGCGACTGCACGGTCTGGATGCGCAGATTGATGCCTTCCGGCCGGTCTTCGGCCGAAACGGTGATCACCACCGAGCGGCCGGGCTCCAGCATGTCGCGATACTGCGCCAGCCCTTCCGAGAACAGTACCGCCTCATACTGGCCGGTCGTATCGGAAAACTGCACCACGCCCATCTTGTTGCCGGTGCGGGTCTTGCGCTCCTGCTTGGTGGTGACGGTGCCGGCAAGCCGCCCGGCGGCCGCGCCCCGTTTGACCGCGGCCGAGAATTCCGCCCAGTTCTGCACGCGCATCTTCTGAAGCGCTGCCTTGTACTCGTCGAGCGGATGCGCGGAGAGATAGAAGCCCACCACCTGGAACTCGCGATGCAGCCGGTCGGCGGCAAGCCAAGGGTCGGTCGCCGGCAGGTTGAGCGCCTGCGACTGGCTGCCAAGGGATGCGCCAAAGATGTCGGCCTGACCGGAAATGGCGTTCTGCTGCGCCAGCGAGGCAAGCCCCATCATCCTCTCGACGCCGGCCATCATCTGGGCGCGGTCATGGCCGAAGCAATCCAACGCGCCGGCCATGATCAGGCTTTCGAGGACGCGCTTGCCGACGATCTTCGGATCGACCCGTTCGCAGAAATCGGCAAGGTTCTTGAACGGCTTCTCGCCGCGCACGGCGACGATATGCTCGACCGCCGCATCGCCGACGCCCTTCAGCGCCGCCAGCGAATAGAAGATCTTGTTCTCGCCCACTTCGAACGGGCGGAAGCTGGTCATCACCGACGGCGCCACCACCTCGATGCCAAGGCGCATGGCGTCCTGGCGGAAGTCGGCCAGCTTGTCTGTATTGCTCATGTCGAGCGTCATCGACGCCGCGAGGAACTCGACCGGGTAATGCGCCTTGAGATAGGCGGTCTGATAGGAAACCACGGCATAAGCCGCCGCGTGCGACTTGTTGAAGCCGTAGTCGGCGAATTTCGCCAGCAGATCGAAGATGAAGTCGGCCTGCGGCTTGGAGACGCCCCGCTCGACCGCGCCGGAGACGAAGCGCTCGCGCTGCTTGTCCATCTCGGCGCGGATCTTCTTGCCCATGGCGCGGCGCAAAAGGTCGGCTTCGCCAAGCGAATAGCCGGACAGCTCCTGCGCGATCTGCATCACCTGTTCCTGGTAGACGATGACGCCTTGCGTCTCCTTCACCAGATGGTCGATCTTGGGATGGATCGAGGCCATCTCCTCCTCGCCATGCTTTCTGGCGTTGTACGTCGGGATATTCTCCATCGGACCGGGGCGATAGAGCGCCACCAGCGCGATGATGTCCTCGATGCAGTCCGGTCGCATGCCGATCAGCGCCTTGCGCATGCCAGCACTTTCAACCTGGAACACGCCGACGACCTCGCCGCGCGACAGCATCGAATAAGTCTCTTTGTCGTCGAGTGGAATGCGGGCAAGGTCGATATCGACGCCGCGTCGGCGGATGAGCTTCACCGCAGTTTCCAGCACGGTCAGCGTCTTCAGGCCGAGGAAGTCGAACTTCACCAGCCCGGCCTGCTCGACATATTTCATGTTGAACTGGGTGACCGGCATGTCCGAGCGCGGATCGCGGTACATCGGCACCAGCTCGGACAACGGCCGGTCGCCGATGACGATGCCGGCGGCATGCGTCGAGGCATGGCGATAAAGGCC
>NZ_RZRX01000143.1:0-16255 GCF_003997405.1 Mesorhizobium sp. M2A.F.Ca.ET.042.01.1.1 | reverse complement strand
GGCGCCATCAGCACATATTCGCCTTCGACATAGCCGACGGCGAGGGGTGCCGCCGGCGCGCAGGCGCCGAACAGTTGGGCCGCGAGCGGCAACGAACAGAGAAAGCTCATGATTTGCCCTTCTTGCCGGCGGGCGCATCGCGCGCCGCCAGCATTGCCCTGAGATTGCCGGTCGTGACCGCCACCACCTTGGCGGCCTCTTTCTCGCCGATCTCGCGCCAGCCCATCCGGCGCATCACCGCTTCGCGTCCGATGCGGAAATAGAGGACTTGGCCGATCATGGTGAAAACGGTGAGCCGGGTTGCCTCGCTCTCGGCCGGTTCGCCGGTCGCCTGCTCCCAGATCTGGCACAGCCGCCGGTGCGTCGGCTCGAAGACGCCGGCATAGATGCGGTCGAGCGCGGCGGTCGGATGAGAGAGCTCGCGAAGTACGAATTGTACGATCTCGCCCGCCTGAGGACTGACGACGACGAAACCCACCATCCGCTCCAGCGCGGCGAAGAGCTGTGCCCTGGCGGCTTCCGGGTTTGCCGGGGTGGTCGCCTGGGCGCCGCCCAGCGCCTGGCCGGCTATGCGCTGGATGGTTTCGACGATGAAGTCGGCGGCGGCGGCGCGCAGGCCTTCCTTGCCGCCAAAATGATAGGCGATCGAGCCGATATTGGCCTTGGCTTCCGCCGCGATTTGGCGCGTCGACGTGCCGTCGAACCCCTGCCGCCCGAACAGCTTGAGCGCCGCATGCATCAGCGCCGCGCGCGTCTGCTCGGCGGTGGTGGCCTCGCGCTGCTGCCTTTTCGCACTTGATCGCTTTTCCATGTCCCGATTTTAATCAATCGATTGATTAAAGTCAAATTTGACTTTTGAGTCCGCTTGCCTTCCCGGTCCCCACAGGCTTTAGTGCGCGGCCATGGGCAAGGAAGTCGAGCGTAAATTCCTGGTCTCCAGTTCCGCCTGGCGAGACGAGGTCGAGGCGGAGATCCGCATTCGACAGTTCTATGTCGCCGCCCAGCCCGGCCGCACCGTGCGCGTGCGCATCTCGGACGGGCGCTCCGCCAAGCTGACGCTGAAGTTCGGCGTCAGGGCGCGCGAGCGAGACGAATTCGAATATTCGATCCCGCTCGCCGAGGCCGAGGAATTGATGGCCTTTGCCATCGGACGTGTCATCGAGAAGACACGCCACCATGTTAGACACCGTGGCTATCTCTATGAAGTCGATGTTTTCGGCGGCAAGCTCGCGGGGTTGGTGATCGCGGAGCTGGAGACGCCGGAGGACGTGTCTGACGAAATGCTGCCCGACTGGCTCGGTCGCGAGGTCACCGGCGAGTCGAGGTTCTACAACGCGTCGCTGGCCCTCGGGGGGATACCGGAGATCGCCGCATGAGCTTCCGCATCGATCCGCGCTTGCCGCTGACCGGCGAGGTCAGGCGCATATTGGCCGACGAGATCGGCAGGGCCATCAGCCATCTCGAGACGGCGCGCGAGAAGCCGGAGCAGGGGCTGCACAAATGCCGCAAGCGGCTGAAGAGCGTGCGCGCCTTGCTGCGCCTGGTTCGTTCCGGGGACGAACCGTTCTGCCAGACCGAGAACGAATGCTACAAACAGGTCTCGGCGCTGCTCGCCGGCCCGCGTGAGGCGACGGCGCTCATCGAGACCGTCGATCGTCTCGCCGATGCCTTTCCGGAGCAATCGGCCGGCGGCGGTCTCGAGCCCATGCGCGAACGGCTGGTGCTGCACCAGCACGAGATCCATGCCGGTCCCGGCCTCGACGCAGCCATCAATGCGGCGATAGCCGCCTGCCGGGAAGGCCTGGAGCGCATCGACCGGCTGGCGCTGCCCGACCAGCCGGAACAGGCGGCCAAGCAGCGACAGATGCATGGAATGGGTCTTGGCCGCCTGTGGCCGACGCCGATCAAGGCGCGCCGCAAGGCGGTCGACAGGCTCGGCGAGCAGCTCGGCGAATTGCACGACGTTTTCGTCATCCGTGCTCTGCTCGACGCCAAGGGCGAGCCGCTCGGCCCCGCCGACGAGACGAAGCTTCTGCGCAAGCTCTTGAAGCGCTCCGAGAAGAGCCTGACCAAGGCCTGCCTCGCCGATGCCGCCGAGCTGTTCGGCGACAGCCCGAAACGCTCGGCCAAAAGACTCGCCCGCAAGGCGCGCGACGACCTCGCCGCGCCGCAGGAAGAAGCAAAGGCTGCCTGATCGCGGCGCTCATGCACGTGATGGCTTTCGGCCTGGGTCAGGACATGCCTACGGCGTGGCCTACCGAGATCTGGCCGACGGCGGAGGCGTTTCGCATGGCGGCCTGTATCAGGCTGAAACCGCAACAGCGCCTTGGTCCTCGGCTCTGTGCTCGACCCAGACATGGACCGGTTCGTCCCGGCCGCGGACGCTGACTAGCCCATGATCGCTCGCATTCAACTGTGTCGTGGGCGATTCCGCCCTTGCGGCCTCTGTCAGTCGTGACCCAAAGCAAATACTCGCCCGAAGCTCGCGGCAGAGCGACTGCAAACGGCTGGCGACATTGACGGTGTCTCCAACCACCGCGAACGACAGATTGCGCTCGCTGCCGACCGCGCCGATAACGACTGCGCCATATTGTGCACCGATGCGAATGTCCAGCGACGGGTATCCCCTGGACACACGCTGCACATTCCATGCTTCGACAGCGGTGACCATCGCTTCCGCGCACTTGATGGCCCGGGTCGCGTCGTCATGGCTGGTTTGCGGAACCCCGAATGTCGCCATGATGCAATCGCCGATATAGTTGTCGACCGTGCCATTGTGGTCGAAGACGACCTGCTCCATGCGGCGGTGGAACTGACGCAGAAGTTCGAACACGGCTTCGGCCGGATTATTCTCGGAATAGTTTGTGAAGCCCACGATATCGGCGAACAGCACCGCGATATCCTGCCGGCGGACCGGGCCGAAGGGCTCGTCATCCGCGGCGAGCTGGTCGACCACATTGGGCGAAAAATGCCGGGCGAGATTGGCCCGGGCGCGCTCCGCCTTGACATAGTCTTCCGACAGACGCCGGGAACGGGAGACGACGAGCGCCATGATCGCGCCGATGATCAGCACAACCAACACGTTGGTCGCCTGCGCGAATGTATCGACGAAATTGGGGTTGAGATAGAGGTTCAGTCGCTCTGCCATCGGCAGCGAATAGAGGTTCGTCGCCGGAATGACGGTTCCCGGATGAAAAACTACCCATCCCACCCCGATTGCCCATGTCAAAGCCGCGAGCGCGCCGAGATAGAGCGCCAATCGTGGCGAAAGAGTCAGCGCGCCAAGGCATACGAAAATCAACAGGAATTTGAAGCTGCCCTCGCGCAGTTGCATCGCAGCCGGCGTGACCTCCGGGGAAAACGGGTTGGGCATTACCAGCAGAACGGTCAACAGAACGATGTCCAGCGTGCCGACGAGGTAACCGATCCACCATGGCGCCGTCGGGCGGCGTGCAAAGAGAAACTGGATCAGGCCGACAAGCTGGAACAGCACGAGGCCTGCCAGCACGAAAAGCAGGGCGGCATCCCAGCGGCTGATCAATGAAAAAAAGCAGGAGATCACGGCGAGCGATGAGGTACGCGCCCAGAACTGCAATCCAGCACCTTGCCGTTCTGCGCGCTCCCGCAATTTTTGCAGGCGCGAATGGCGGCGAAGCTCAAGTGTTGGCGCGGTCGGCATTGGATCACTTCGATTTCGCATTCGGCAAACCCGCCCACCACTGTCCGGCAAATCAGTGCGCGAATTCTATCATGAATGTTGATGCCGGATTTCTATTCTATCCCGAGGCGTCCTACGGGCTCGGTCGGCGTCGCTGGCGGCAAGCCGATGGCGAGGATGGCGGCAGTCCGCGCCGATGGAGCGGCGCGCGACAAGCTCGATCGCCAGATGCAATCCTGCTCAAGATGATTGGTCAGCCGGCAAGGGGCGGCGTCCCTTTGCAGGAGGGGCGGCCTGGGCACCCGCATCACGCGGATGCGGGCCGATCGGCATGATCGCCGGAAAGGGCGTTGCGCCGAAGGCGAAGGTCCATTTGTAGCCGATGAGCTGGTCCTCCGGCGTGGTGTGCTGGTCGTGATGGGCAAGCAGCCGGGCGCGTTCGGCGAGCTCGTCGGCCTCGCGGCGCAGCATCTCGGCCGTTTGCGGCCGCATGCGCCGGGAGAAACTGACGAAAGTCGCGCCCTGCTCCATATGGCCAAGCGCCCAGCCGACAAAATTCTTGTTGGTCATCTCGAAATGCGGCTTCAGTGGCCCTTCGAAATTCCACTGGATCGGGGTGTCGACGAGCAGCCTTGCCGACAGACCGCGCCCCAGCGCCACCAGCCCTAGATCCTCGAGGTCGCGCAGATAGAGGAACATCGAGGCTTCACTCAGGCCTTGCGAGCGCATGATGCCTTCGGGCGTGAATTTCTCCGACAGCATGATGAAGACGAAGAGCAGCGCCGGCCGCGCCGCCAGCCTGCGCTCGATCTCCGGCGAAACGCGGTTGGCCGGACCCGGCCCGCGATTCATCGCGCCGAGCACATTCTCCAGCTCGACGTCCGCCGCGGCGCAGATCTCCATCAGCCGGTCGAGCTTGCAGTTCTTCTCATGGAAGATCCGCTTCACCGTAGGCTCGGAAATGCCCATGCGCTCCGCAAGCGTCCGGTAGGTCAGGCCCTTGGCCTTCAGCGTCCGTTTCAGCGCCTCGAAGATCGGGCCGTTCATGGAATGCGCCTCATTCATGCGATTTCGTATCGATCCTCGATACTAGCGACGAACCGTCTTTCCGAAAAGTATCGAAAAATTTAGCTCTCCCCCCGTCACCACAGGAGAGCACCATGAACACCCTCATCGCTTCGACCGTCATCGCCGTCGCCGGCATCGCGACGGCTCCGGCTGCGCAGGCCGGCGAGCTCTGGCGCGCCACCGGCTTCGAGCAGCCGGAATCCGTGCTTGCTGACGCCGCCCACAACCGCATCGTCGTCTCCAACATCGTCGGCAATCCCGGCGCGGCGGACGGCAATGGCTATTTGTCGCTTCTGTCGATGGACGGCAAGATCATCGCCCGCCACTGGGTCGACGGCATGGATGCGCCCAAGGGCATGGCGATTTCCGGAGGCAGGCTCTACGCCGCGGACATCACCAAGGTGCGCGTCGTCGATCTCGCCAGCGGCAGGCTGGTCGAGACCATCGACGTGCCGGGCTCCGTCTTCCTCAACGATATGACGCAGGACAGCGCGGGCAAGGTCTATGTCAGCGACATGCTGTCCGACACCATCTACCGCATCGACGGCGACAAGCCGGAGCTGTTCGTCAAGGACCCGCTGCTTGCCTCGCCCAATGGCGTATTCGCGGATGGCGACAGGCTGATCGTCGCGTCCTGGGGCAAGGGCATCAACAAGGCCGATTTCAGCACCGCCGAACCCGGCGGACTGCTGTCGGTCGACCTCGTCACGAAGACGATCACGCCGCTGCCCGGCGCTCAAAACTTCGCCGACCTCGACGGTGTCATCGCCATTGGCGGTACCATCTACGCCACGGCCTACATGACCGGCACGCTTTACAGCTACAAGCCCGGCGGCAAGCCGGAAGCGGTAGTGCAATTCAAGCCGGGCAGCGCCGATATCGGCACCGATGGCAAGGCAACCATCTACGTGCCGCTGATGGGGGAGGGTGAGGTCGCGGCGCTCGGTATCGACTGAGGCCTCGTGGCGGAAACGACGCCGATCGGGATTGGACCGGCCATATCGGCGACGCTGCCATCTGGTTGCGCCGTTCGCTTCGCGATATCCGGCTGCCATGAGCGATGCCGCGAAGACATCCAGCCTGACCGGCGCCGTTTCTCCAACCCTCCCCGTGCTCACATGCGCGCTGGCGATTTTCCTGCTGTCCGGCATGGACGCGGCCATGAAGTCGCTGACAATAGCGGTCGGCGTCTACAACACGCTGCTGTGGCGCAGCATGGTCTCGACCCTGGTCGCGGGTGTGGCATGGTCGGCGGGGCCGCGCTCGAAGCCGCGCCTTCCGGTGCTGGGCCTGCATGCGTTGCGCGCCGCGATTGTCGGCATCGTCCTGGTCTCGTTCTTCTGGGGCCTGGCCAGGCTGCCGCTCGCCGAGGCGATCGGGCTCAGCTTCGTCGCGCCGCTGTTCGCGCTTTTCCTTGCAGCATTGCTGCTGGGCGAGCGCATTCGGCGGCAGGCCGTGTGGGCATCGCTTGCCGGCATCGCCGGCGTCGCGATCATCCTGTCCGGGCAGTTCGGGCGGGAAAGCTATTCACAGGATGCCGTGCTCGGCACCGCGGCGGTGCTCGTATCGACGGTGTTCTACGGCTACAATCTGGTGCTTGCCCGGCAGCAGGCTCTATTGGCCAAGCCGGTCGAGATCATGCTATTTCAAAACCTCTTCGTTGGGATCATCCTTGGTTGCGCAGCACCTTGGCTCGCGGTTGGGCTGCCGGGCGATCTCTGGCTTCCCGTGGCCGGGGTGGCGCTGCTGTCGCTCGCCGGGCAATTCCTGATGAGCTGGTCCTACGCCCGTGCCGAAGCGCAATTTCTGATCCCGACCGAATACTCGGCCTTCATCTGGGCGATCGCGCTCGGCTGGTTCTTCTTCGGCGAGAAGCTGGCCTGGACCACGCTGGCCGGCGCATGCCTCATCGTCGCCGGCTGCCTGATCGCCGCGCGCGCCAATCCGAAGCTTGCCGAGCCGATCGAAGCGGCGATGTGAGGCGATCTTCCAGGCCGGCGGCTTAACCTTGCGGGTTCTGCGCCGCTGCGGCCTTGAGGCGCACGCCCCTGCCGCCGCGCTCGCTGGCCTGGTTGTCGCCGATCAGCTCCACGCCGACATCATCGAGCGCCTGGATGACCTTCATCAGCGTGTCGACCACGCCCCTGACCACGCCCTCGCTCGCTTCCATCCGCTGGATCGTCGGCAGCGAGACCCCGGCACGCTCGGCGAGCGCCTTCTGGTCGATGCCGGTCAACGCCCGCGCGGCGCGCATCTGTGCGGCAGTGATCATCGGCCGGAACCTGTTTCTGGAGATATCAAAGATGTATATTTTAAAGATTACAACGTCTCAAGCATCATTTTAAATGCTTCAGCCATCGATATCGCTGTCGGCCACCACTTTGCGCCGCTGCAGCAGGCGTGCCGCGAGCCAGCACAGCATGGCCCAGACGAAGCCCGCGCACCAGCCGGCAAGCACGTCGGACGGCCAATGCACGCCGAGATAGACGCGGCTGGTGCCGACCAGCACGGTGATCAGCACGGCAAGGCAAAGCACGAAGATTTTCGTCCGGCGATCCGGAAGGAAGCGCGCCGCTAAAGAGCCGAGCGTCAGATAGGTCACCGCCGACAGCATGGCGTGGCCGCTTGGAAAGGACAGCGACGTTTCGGTGGCAAGGTGCGAGACGAGGTCGGGCCGGGGCCGGTCGACTTCGTGCTTGAGCAAGGTGGAAAGCACTTGCCCGCCCGCCACCGCCGCGAACACGAACAGCGCGGTCGAAGGCCTGCGGATCAACATGAGATAGACGATCGTCGCGGTCGTGATCAGCACCAGCACCACGGTGCTGCCGAGCGCGGTGATGTCGCGCATCGCGCCCTGCAGCCAAAGCGGACCGATCGGGCTGTCCGGCTGCCCGGCATGGCGGAAGGCAAGCAGGATCTCGGTGTCGAAGGCGTGCGGCGCTGTGGCGCGCGCCACCTCCATCAATTCTTCAAAGCCCCACAGCCCGCCGGCGATGACCAACCCGGCCAGCAGCAGGGGGAATTCGATCTTGGCAAGCAATGCACCGACGGATGGCTTCATGAGAGGCTCGAGGGTTAGAGCTTCTGCATATAGGGCCCGAGCGTGATCAGGGCGACGGCGGCGATCGCCGGCACCATGCCGGTCGCCTGGAAAGTATTGAGCCGTTCGCCGAAAAAGGCGATGGCCACGACATTGACCGCGACAAGCTGGATCACCGCCGACAGGCTGAACGCCACCGACATGCCGAACTCGCGCACCAGCCTCAGCATGATCAGGTTGCCGGCGGTATAGAGCGCCAGCGTCACAAGGAGCTTGGCCAGGCTCGGCGCCAGCCCCCATTGCTTGGCCGCCATCGCCGCCAGCAGGAACATCACGGTCGAAATACCGAGCTGCGCCAATCCCCAGAAACTCACCCGCCGTCCCCTTTTTCAAGCGCCGTCGCCATGCCGGCCGCAGCCCTTGTTTCCGAAGCGGGCGAAGCCGTCAAGCTGGGCGCGGTCGATCCCACGTGCGTGTCAGGGATTGAAGCTGGCCCAGCCGCTGCTCAGCCAGCAAACCAATCTTGCGGTTTGATCACGGCGATGTCACGAAAATGTGATCGGCACGGTTTAGGGGTCGAATGGTCAACCCCAGCCACCTCAAGAAAGCCAGAGGAACACCATGACCGCGACCCCTGAGACCCGCTTCCGCACCAGCCAGCTCGAGGAGAATGACGGTCCGCCCGTCAACCCGACCGACAACCGCACCATGGGCGAGATCATCGCCGCGCGCTTCTCGCGCCGCGGGTTCCTCATGGGCTCGCTGGCCGTCTCGGCCATCGCCGCCACCGTCAGCCCGCTGGCGCTCGTCGCCGCCGACGAGGCGCGTGCCGCCGAGGCCTCGGCTTTCAAGTTCGACGAGCTCGAAGCCGGCATCGACGACAAGCACCATGTCGCGCCGGGCTATGATGCCGACGTGCTGTTGCGCTGGGGTGATCCGCTGTTTGCCGATTCGCCGGAGTTCGATCCGCTGAAGCAGTCGGCCGAGGCTCAAGCAAAACAGTTCGGCTACAACAACGACTATGTCGGCTACATCCCGATCGACGGCTCGGCGGAGCACGGGCTACTGGTCGTCAACCACGAATACACCAATCCGCATCTGATGTTCCCCGGCATCGTTTCGATCGTCGAGAAGGACGGCAAGAAGGCCGCCGAGGTCGCGCCGCTGACGAAGGAGCAGGTCGATGTCGAGATGGCCGCGCATGGCGGCACCATCGTCGAGATACGCAAGGAAGGCGGCAAATGGCAGGTGGTGCGCGACGGCAAGCTCAACCGGCGCATCACCTCCACCACCGAGATGGCGCTCTCCGGCCCGGTCGCCGGCCACGACCGCGTCAAGACCAATGCCGATCCCTCCGGCGCCAAGGTCATCGGCACGCTCAACAATTGCGCCGGCGGTGTCACGCCCTGGGGCACCTACGTGATGGCCGAGGAGAACATCCATGGCTATTTCTCGGGCGAATTGCCGGAAGGCCACAAGGAAGCCGCCAATTACAAGCGCCTCGGCATTCCCGAAGGCGCCTATGAATGGGGCGCCCATTACGACCGCTTCAACCTTGCCAAGGAGCCGAACGAGCCCAATCGTTTCGGCTGGATCGTCGAGGTCGACGTCAACGATCCGGCTTCGGTGCCGAGGAAGCGCACCGCCATGGGCCGTTTCAAGCATGAGGGCGCGGAGTCGATCGTCGCCAGGGACGGCCGCGTCGTCTTCTATCTCGGCGACGACGAGCGCTTCGACTATGTCTACAAGTTCGTCACCGCCGGTACGTTCAACCCCAATGACCGCGCCGCCAACATGAACCTGCTCGACGACGGCACGCTCTACGTGGCGAGGTTCGCCGAGGACGGTTCGGTCGAATGGATGCCGATCGTCTTTAGGCAGGGCCCGCTGACGGCGCAGAACGGCTTCGCGTCCCAGGCCGACGTGCTGATCGAGACGCGGCGCGCCGCAGACCTGCTCGGCGCCACCAAGATGGACCGGCCGGAGGACATCCAGCCCAACGCCGGCAACGGCAAGGTCTATGTCATGCTGACCAACAATTCCAAGCGCAAGGCCGAGCAGGTCGACGCCGCCAACCCGCGTGCTTCCAACGCCTTCGGCCACATCATCGAGATCGTCGAGGAGGGTGGCGACTTCGCCGCCACCAAGGGCAGGTGGGAAGTGCTGCTCAAATGCGGCGATCCGTCCGTCGCCGATGTCGGCGCCACCTTCTCGACCGCGACCACCGCGCATGGCTGGTTCGGCATGCCGGACAATTGCGCCGTCGATTCCGCCGGGCGCCTGTGGGTCGCCACCGACGGCCAGGGCCCGAAAGCCACCGGCCGCACCGACGGCCTGTGGGCGGTCGACACGGAAGGCGCGGCGCGGGCGACCTCAAAGCTGTTCTTCCGCGTGCCGATCGGCGCCGAGATGTGCGGCCCGCTTTTCGCGCCCGACGACCAGACGGCTTTCGTCGCCGTCCAGCATCCGGGCGACGGCGGCGAGGACTGGGAAGGCTTCGGCCGCCCGTCCTATTACGAGGATCCGTCGACCCGCTGGCCGGACTTCAAGCCGGACATGCCGGTGCGGCCGTCCGTCGTTGCGATCACAAAGCAGGGAGGCGGCAAGATCGCGGTGTGAGGACACTATCTCTTTGTTTTTATGCAATTCCGGACGGAAAACCGCTCACCCTTTTCCTGGAATTGCTCTAGGCGCCCGACATGGCGGGGGCTCGGCAGGATCCGAGCCCCTCTATTTGGTTGAAGTCGATCAAGCCACAGGAAAGATTGATCTTTTATAGGTGGCGCCCTAGCTCCTCGCCAGGAGATCGCCATGCCGAAGTCCATTTATGACCGTGGCCTGCTGAAACCCGCCCAGGTCGCCACCTTGCAACGCGTCTTCGATGAAGCCTGCCGAAGTCGCGAGGCGCATCCCGAATCGGCCGAGGCGCGGGAGATCGCACTGACTGTGCTCGCGCTCTACAATGCCGGCATGGTCGATGAAGAGATGCTGATGGAGACGGTTTGCTTCCGTCGGCCGAAGTCGAAAACCGCCTGATCCAGACAGCCGCTATCCCGCCCGCTGAACCACCGCGATGTTCATCGCGCTGCGCAGCCGGAAGCCGATCGACTCGTAGAGCTTTATCGCCGCTGCATTGTTGGCAAAGGCGTGCAGATATGGCACCTCGCCACGCGCCATGATGCGGTTGGCCACGAACAGCGACAACAGCCTGGCGAGGCCGCCGCCGCGAAAATCCGGATGCGAGCACACGCCGCTGAGCTCCGAATAGCCGGGCTGCTTCATGCGCTCGCCGGCCATCGCGGCCAGCCTGCCGTCGATCTTCACGCCCCAGAATTCGCCGAGGCTCAAGGCTTCCAGCGTGAACGGGCCAGGCTTCGTCAACGAGGCGAGCGCGAGCATCTCGGCCGCGTCCTGCCGCGTCAATTGCTCGATCCGGGGATCGGCGACCGTCTGCAAGGCTTTCCCGGCAATCATCTGCACGGCACCGGCGGTCATCGTCGCGACAAGCGCCGGCGGCAGGACAATGTTCTCGGCCTGAGCCAGGATGACGGTTTCGCCAGCGGGAACGAGCCTTCCGAGCGCGTGCAGGTTTTCCGGATCGTCGGTCGCCGTGGCGGCGAACGGGATGATCGATGGCCGGTACCGGCGCGCGAGATCGTCACCCTCGGAGAAAGTCCTCTGTCGCGTTCCGAGCGCGCTCCAGACAGGACGGTCGAGCATATGCTTCATGGCGCAGCGACCCTTTCGGCGCGACGGTGGAGCGGCGTCTCGGCCAGCCGGTCCTCGATGGCGGCAAGCTGGCCGAGCAGCGGCCCGGAAAGATCGGCGCACAGATCCGCGACGGCATTTTCGATGCTCGGCCAGATGTCCTGTTTCGCCCGGTCGACCAGCCGTCTGCCGTTGCCGGTCAGCGAAACGATCCTGCGCCGCTGGTCGTCATCCGCAGGATTGACCTCCACCAACCCCAACTCGGCAAGCAGCGCCACGCTTCGCGTTACGCCTGGCTGCGCGACGCCCAGTGATTGCGCCAGCTCACCGACCGGCAGCGGCCCCAGCCGGTCGAGCGCGGCGAGCAGCGGGTACTGGCTCGACTGGATGCGCATGTCGAGGCGGTCGAGCACGCGCTGCGTATCGGCCTGCAACTGCTCGCCTATGCGTTTCATCCGGCTGCCGAGGCAGAGAAAGCCGAGAGACCGCAGAACGTCTTCCATAGCGCGCTCGCCAGATATCGATAACGTGATATATAACATTGCATGGAAAGATCAAGCCGGTGCTCGCAGGGGCGTTTCCCGCGGCGGGTCGCCGATGCCGGACGCTTTGCGACCTTTGCCCTTCATTCGCCGTCAATTGCATCCTATATCGCTGACGCGACGTTGGCCGGCAGCGGTCGCCAGCGATTCGCGACCTGAGGGGGCAGGTCATCACTTCTTGGCACGCGGAGCTCATGGCGCCCCTGCGCATCTATTTCGACAGGCTTCTCGATGCCGTGGCACCCAAGGTTCCGCGGCGCGAGTTGAGCGATGAGGAGCGCCTGGCGCTGGTGCGCCGCCACGGCGATTTCTCGCTCGCCTATTCCACGGCCGTGCAGCAGAAGCTGTCCTATTTCGGCGACGGCGACGGCTACATCGCCTTCGGCACCAAGATGAGCCGTCATTTCGCGCTGGGCGATCCGGTGGCCGACCCGGCGGACCGCCCGGCCTATATCAAGCGATTCGTCGAGGCGGCCGGCAGCCCCTGGTTCGTGCAGATCGGCGCCGACACGGCCAAGGTGCTCGCCGGTCTCGGCTACCGGGTCAACCGGCTCGGCATCGACACCAGGCTGCTTTTGCCGGCGCATGATTTTTCCGGCAAGCGCAACGAGACGGTGCGCTATTCCGAGCGCTGGCTGGCGAAGAAGGGTTTTCTCCTCGCCGAGGGCACGGGCGACCTGCTGCAGGAAGAGATCAAGCAGCTTTCCGCCGACTGGCGCAAAAAGCGCATCATCAAGCGCTGGGAGATGGGTTTCCTCAACCGCCGCTTCTCCGAGGAGCTCGGCGCCGGCATGCGCCGCTTCCTCCTGCACAGCCCCGAAGGCCGGCTTCTCGCCATCCTGGATTTCGACCCGCTGTTTCGCGACGGCAAGGTGATCGGCTACACCACCGCCTTCAAGCGCAAGCAGACCGACGCGACGCCGCATGCCGAGGTCGGGCTGACCAAATTCGCCGTCGACCGCTTCCGCGAGGAAGGTATCTCGCAGGTGACGCTCGGCCTCTCGCCGCTGCTCGACATCGAGCCCAGCGGCTTCGCCGAATCGGATTTCTGGCGCAACGCCTTCCAGCGCGCCTACAACTCGCCCTGGGTCAACCGCTCGCGCTTCAACCTGCAGGGCCAGGCGGCCTTCAAGCGCCGCTTCCACGGTGTCGAGGAACCGACGTATATCGCCTTCCGCAAAGGAACCTTCGTGGAAATGCTGGGGCTGCTGCGCCTGACCAAGGCGATTTAGCGATATCACCACCTTTGCCGTTGGCCGACGCTTTGCAGCTTCGTCATCCCAGGGCGAAGCAGCCGCGAAGCGGCGTCGCGAAGACCCTGGGATCCATGCCGTTACCTCGCACGAAGAGTGCGGCGGCGCAGAATTCTGCGCCGTGAGCGACGCTCAGATGTAACGGCATGGATTCTATGGTCTGCGCGCGTCGCTCCGCTCCTTGCTCCGCCATAGAATGACGACGGACTGGCGTCGCGGCTAATTTTCCAAGCGTTGCGGCCGCTCAAGTGCTCTACAGCTTCGGTCAGTTCCTCAGCCGATATCCGGTCTTGAAGATCCACGCCACGATCGCGATGCAGATGGCCAAAAACACCAGCGTCATGCCAAGGCTGACGCCGACCGAGACGTCGGCCTTGCCGTAAAAGCTCCAGCGGAACCCGCTGATCAGGTAGACGACCGGGTTGAACAGCGTGACCGTCTTCCAGATGCCGGGCAGCATGTGGATGGAATAGAAGCTGCCGCCGAGGAAGGTGAGTGGCGTGACGATGAGGAGCGGCACCAGCTGCAGCTGCTCGAAGGTCTTGGCCCAGATGCCGATGATGAAGCCGAACAGGCTGAAGGTCACCGCCGTCAGCACCAGGAAGGCGATCATCCAGAACGGGTGCTCGATCCTGAGCGGCACGAACAGCGCGGCGGTGGCGAGGATGATCAGGCCGAGCATGATCGATTTTGTCGCCGCGCCCCCGACATAGGCGATGATGATCTCCAGGTATGACACCGGCGCCGACAAAAGCTCATAGATCGAGCCGACGAATTTCGGGAAATAGATGGCGAAGGAGGCATTCGAGATCGACTGCGTCAAGAGCGACAGCATCATCAGGCCCGGCACGATGAAGGCGCCGTAGGCGATGCCGTCGATCTCATTGATGCGCGAGCCGATGGCCGAGCCGAAGACGACGAAATAGAGCGATGTCGAGATGACCGGCGAGATGATGCTCTGCAGCACGGTGCGGAAGGCGCGCGCCATCTCCACCCGGTAGATCGCCCATACTGCCCGCAGGTTCATGGCTCTTGCCTCAGGAGATTGACGAAGATCTCTTCGAGCGAGCTGTTCTTGGTGTCGAGATCGCGGAACTGGACGCCGGCCGTCTCCAAGTCGCGGATCAGCGAAGCGACGCCCGGGCGGTCGCTCTGGTTGTCATAGGTGTAGGTGAGCTGGTTGCCGTCGGGGGACAGCTCCAATGAATAGCCAGAAAGCCCGTCCGGGACGGCGGCGAGCGGCGCGCGCAGCTCCAGTTTCATCTGCTTGCGGCCAAGCTTGCGCATCAGCTCGGCCTTGCCCTCGACCAGGATGATCTCGCCCTTGTTGATGACGCCGACGCGGTCGGCCATCGCCTCGGCTTCCTCGATATAATGCGTGGTGAGGATGATGGTGACGCCGTCCTCGCGCAGGCGCCTGACCATCGCCCACATGTCCTGGCGCAGCTCGACGTCGACGCCGGCCGTCGGTTCGTCGAGGAAAAGCACGCGTGGCTCGTGCGACAGGGCCTTGGCGATCATCAGCCGGCGCTTCATGCCGCCCGACAGCGTGATCGCCTTGGAATCCTTCTTCTCCCAGAGCGACAGGTCGCGCAGCACCTTCTCGACGAAATCCTTGTTTGGTGGCTTGCCGAACAGGCCGCGGCTGTAGTTCACCGTCGCCCAGACCGTTTCGAAGGCGTCGATGGTGAGTTCCTGCGGCACCAGCCCGATCAGGCTGCGCGCGGCGCGGTAATCCCGGCTGATGTCGTGGCCGTCGACCGTGACGCTGCCCGACGAGCGGTTGACGATGCCGCAGACGATCGAGATCAGCGTCGTCTTGCCGGCGCCGTTCGGCCCGAGCAGCGCGAAGATCTCGCCGCGCTCGATGTCGAGATTGATTTCCTTCAATGCCTTGAAGCCGGTGGCATAGGTTTTCGTGACACCGGAGATCGAGATGATGGATGACATGCTGAAAAACGGCCGGCTGGAAATTGTGACCTGATATAGGCCGGTTGCCGTTTTATGCAAACCGGCAATTGATGCCGCTCCTGACAGCTCTGGACAGTGGGTAAGCGATTAGAGACGCGACAATCTGGCAGCCAGCGCGCCATAGCAGCGGGCGCCCCTCTCTCAAGGGGGGAGCGCGGGAGATCAGCCGGCACCTCCCCTTTCGCCAATCTCTTAACGGTCGCTATTGCAGGGCTGCCCATCCTCCCAGCTTGACGCCCTTCGCTCCCGCGCCCTAAGCCTGGTCTCCATCCCAACAGGAGACCCCACCCATATGGCAGGCACGGTCGAAGGCGAGAAGATCGACGTTTCCTTCAGCGGCAAGCGCTGCATCCATTCGCGCAATTGCGTGCTCGGCAACCCGCATGTCTTCGTGCCGAACGCGCCGGGCGAGTGGATCCATCCGGAAGCGGCTGATGTCGAGCAGGTGGTGGCGCTGGCGCAGAACTGCCCGTCGGGCGCCATTACCTACAACCGCAAAGATGGCGGGCCGCAGGAGAAGCCGCCTGTGGTCAACACGGTGCGCGTCCGCGAGAATGGCCCGCTGGCGGTGCATGCAGAGATCGTGCTGGGTGACCAGACGTTCCTGCGCGCTACGCTCTGCCGCTGCGGCGCCTCGCAGAACAAGCCGTTCTGCGACAACAGCCACATCAAGGCCGGCTTCACCGCCACCGGCGAGCCGCCGCTGAAGGAAGCGCAGGTGCTGGACGCGAGGAATGGCCCGCTGACCGTGACCCCGACCAGCAACGGCCCGCTCAAGGTCGAAGGCAATGCCGAGCTCGTCACCGGCACGGGGCATACGATCGCTCGCACGACCAAGGTGTTCCTCTGCCGCTGCGGGCATTCGGCGAACAAGCCCTTTTGTGATGGGAGCCATAAAAGGGTGGGGTTTGAGGGGTAATCACGGAGGCTGGCGCGAGGCCCCCCTCTCTGCCCTGCCGGCCATCTCCCCCTCCAGGGGGGAGATCAGATGTCACGCCGGCTTTCGCCAATCGCC
>NZ_RZRX01000142.1:0-16404 GCF_003997405.1 Mesorhizobium sp. M2A.F.Ca.ET.042.01.1.1 | reverse complement strand
CGGCCAATGCCTCGGCCGCATCTTCGACAGCGCCGACCAGCAGCTTATGGCGCGCATCGCCGAGGGGTCGGAAGCGCTTTCGGCCCGCGCCGGCGAAATCGGCCGCATATTCGACGACGCCGACAACCGCCTGGTGTCGCGCATCGCTTCGACCAGCTCGACGATCGGCGAACACGCCGACACGATCGTCGGCGCCTTCGCCGCCACCGAGCAGCGTGTCGCCGACCGCGCCCGCCAGACCGGCCAGGAGCTCGCCGTGCATGCCCGCGAGATCGAGCAGGCGCTGGCCGGCGCCGACGAGCGGCTTGCCGCAAGCGCCGCGGCTGCCGCCGCGCGCGTCGAGGACCAGGTCGCGAGCGTGGAAAACCGCCTCGCCTACACCGCAGAGACGATGGGCCAGAAGCTCAGCGAGCAGGTCTCCAGCGCCGAGGCTCAGCTGATCTCGCGCGCCAATGTCATCGCCGAGACCTTCACGGCGGTCGGCCAGCATATCGGCCAGAGCACCAACGAGGCCGCGCGCACGATCGGCGCCAACACCCGCGAGCTCAACACCATGCTCGCGGCGCGTTCGGCCGAGATGGCGAAGATCCTCGACGAGACGGCCAAGCCGCTGGTTGAACGCTTCGCCCAGGGCGGCTCCGAATTGCAGCGCAGCATGGAAGAGGTCGCCGAACGCGCGGCCGAGAAGCTGCGCAGCGAGAACACGAACCTCGTCAATGCTCTCGCCAGCCGCACGGCCGAGACGCTATCTGCCGTCGAAGGCGCTCGCTCGTCGCTTGCCGACAGCGTGGCCGACCTCATCGGCCGCATGACGACCTCCAGCGCCCAGCTCGGCCAACTCATCGAGCAGGCCGCCGTCAATCTCGGCCAGGTCGAGGAGCGGCTCTCCGGCAGCACGCAGAGCTTCGCCACGACTACCGAGAAAGCCGCACAGACCTTCGCCAGCTCGGCGCGTCTGGTCGATTCCAACACGACGCGGCTCACCGACCTGTCATCGGCGACGCTGCGCGAGGTGGCCGCGATCGCGACCAAGTTCGACGAGCATAGCCGGCTGCTCTCCAGCGCTTCGAACCTGCTCAGCTCCGCGCAGAGCAATCTCGAGCACACGCTGGAGCGCCAGTCCTCGCTGGAAGACCTCGCCGTCGGCCTGGTCAAGAAGTCGGAAGACCTCGAAAAGGTGATGCGTTCCTTCGAGAGCCTCGTCGGCCAGACGATGCAGACCGCCGAGGGCCGCACGATGGAATCGGCGGAGAAGATCCGCACCGCCATCGCCGAGGTCGTCGATTCGGCGACCCGTCGCTTTGCCGACGCGACCGAGGAGATGCGGCGCACCGCGGGCTCGATCAAGAGCGAGCTGGACCTGACCCGCGCCGAGCTGAAGAAGGGCGTCATCGAGATGCCGGAAGAGGCCAAGGAATCGACCTCGGCCATTCGTCGCGCCGTCGCCGAGCAGATCAATGCGCTCAAGGAACTGTCGGATATCGTTGCGAAATCCGGCCGCAGCGGCAGCAGTGAACAGGGCGAACCGCGCGGTCTGCGCCCTGCTGCGCAGGCGCCGGCCCGCGCCGCCGAGCCGCCGCTGCGCCGCCCGCCGGCCCCACAGCCACAGCCACAGCCACAGCCGCAACCGGCGGCGCGCGCGCCTCAAGCGCCGCTCGCCGAGACCACGCTGCGCGGCACGCTTGACCTCGAACGTCCCGCCGAGGCGCCGCGCCGTGAGAACGGCAAGACACAGCAGGGCGGCTGGGTGCGCGATCTCCTGACCAACGCCTCGCGCGAGGAAGAGCTGCGCCCGGCGGCGCCGGCGGAAGCGCCGCGCGCGGCGCCTGCCCAGCGCTCGCCGCTGCATGTCATGGAGTCGCTCAACTCGCTCTCCGTCGACATTGCGCGGGCCATCGACCACGACGCCTCGATCGAGCTGTGGAACCGCTACCGCCGCGGCGAGCGCGACGTGTTCACGCGCCGCCTCTATACGCTCAAGGGCCAGCAGACCTTCGACGAGATCCGCCGCAAATATCAGGCCGAGTCGGAATTCCGCGCCGCGGTCGACCGCTACTGCGAGGATTTCGAGAAGCTGCTCAAGGATGTCTCGCGCAACGATCGCGACAACATCATGGCGCAGACCTATCTGACCTCCGACACCGGCAAGGTCTACACCATGCTGGCCCACGCCAGCGGCCGGTTGCACTGAACGCCGGCAGGCAGAATCGTAAACCAAAAAGGCGGGTCTCGACCCGCCTTTTTCATGTCCACGATGTCGTTGTCGGCTTAGCCGGTGCTTACAGCAGGATGAATTGGAGTGGAGTCATTCATCCCGCTCCGACTCTTTGTTTTGTCGCATGGTCTTAATCCGAAAGCTCTGCAACTCTTTGCCGTCGCTGACCTTCTTTCGGGATCATGCTCTATGCCTCGCCGAGACGGACGTCGCTCGCGATCACCCGGTGGTGCTCGACAAATTCCAGACGATCGAGCAGGAAGCGGTCGTCTTCCGGGTAGTAGACCGCACGCTCCGGCTGCGGCCCGGCGAAGGCGCGAATGGCATCCATGTCGCGCCACCAGCTCAGCGTGGTGATTTCGCTGACGCCGTCGCCCAGCGTGCGCATCAGCATCTGGCAGCCGAGGTTGCCGGGCGTCTCTGAGTAGTCCTTCAACCCTGTCTTCACGATGTAGGCGACATACGCCTCCTCCTCGGCCGTCCTGATGCGGCCGCTCCACTTGCGGAGAATGACTTGGGATTCGCTCATCATTGTCTAGATCATCTGATCCGTCCAGCGGACGATGTCGGTCGCCGCCTGGCCGAAGGCATTGTCCAGCGCGCGGACGTAAGCCGCATTGCCGCTGCCGGAGACCGGCGCGCTCGCGGTGAAGTCCTTCGAGGCCCGCACCTCGCCGTTGCGGTCGTTCAGGATGCGCACGAACAGGTCGACGTCGGCATGCTCGCCGCCATTGACGCGCACCTCGAAGGAGCGCACCTCGACGATGATCTGGTAGTCGATGGCCAGCCCCTCGCCCGGCTTGCCTACGCCGGCAAAGCTGCCGGAACGCTGGAACGTCTCGGCCAGCCTCGCCTGCACGATCAGCGGCAGCCGGTCCGCCCATTGCGCGCCTTTCAGGAACTGGATCGAGCGGTCGGAAGGCCTGATGACGATGTTCTGGCTGTCCAGCGCCTTGAGCGCCGAGGGCTGGGCGATCAGGATCTGGCGGCGGCTGTGCGCATGCACGTCGACCGACGGCGCGGACAGTTCGAACGTGTCGAGCGGCGCCGGCTTGCCGCCCAGGACCGCGCAACCGGCAAGCGTAAGCACCAGCAATGCCGCCGTGGATGATCTCAAACTACCCGCTACCACCCTGACCGACTTCACGCGCGATCCCCGTTGTCCCCGATCAACCCGCATTCGCGGTTCATTTTCTTGGCGGTCGCGGCGGCCGAAGTCAACGCCGTGCCCTTCCGTCGAATTGCCGGACCTCGCCCTCGCCCCCGGACAGGATGCGCTGCGGATTGCGGCTGAGGTCGGTCACCGCCTCCTCGATGCGGTTGATCGAGCGGCGGCTGTCCTGCACCAGCGCTTCCACATTCTGCAGCCCCTGGCCGGAGAAGCGTGACAGGTTGTCGACGATGGTGCCGAGGCGGGAGTTAAGGGTATCGGCCACCTGCTTGAAGGACTTGAGCGTCGCCCTCGCATCGGCCATCACGCCGTCGGCCTCGCCGGAGCCTAGAATCTTGTCCACCTTGGCCAGGATGCCGTCGACGCGCACCGAGGCGTCGTTGAGGCGCTGCGCAAGCTGGCGGGCATTCTTGATCGTGTCATTGATGTCGTCGGAACGGTTGGCGATCTTGTCGGTGACCTTGGCGATGTCCGAGGCCGCCTTGTCGGCGCTGGCGCTTGCTTTCTGGATATTGGCCAAAGCCTCCTTGACGTCGGCCGGATCGATGCCGTCGAGCACGCCGTTGACCTTGGCCAGTGTCCCTTGCGTCTGCTTGGCGAAATCGTTGATCGAGCCGACCGCCGTGTTGACGTTGCCGATGACGGTGTCGAACTGCTTCGAGGTCTCTTTCAGGTTCGCCGTCACCGTATCGACATTGGCCACAATGCTCTTGATCTGGTCCTTGTCGACGGAATTGAGCAGGCCTTCGGCGGCCTTCAGCGTGCTGTCGAGCCGTCC
This sequence comes from Mesorhizobium sp. M2A.F.Ca.ET.042.01.1.1, assembly GCF_003997405.1. Taxonomy (NCBI): domain Bacteria; kingdom Pseudomonadati; phylum Pseudomonadota; class Alphaproteobacteria; order Hyphomicrobiales; family Phyllobacteriaceae; genus Mesorhizobium; species Mesorhizobium sp. M2A.F.Ca.ET.042.01.1.1. The sequence goes on along the minus strand of NZ_RZRX01000142.1, from coordinate 12,240 downwards.
GGAGACATTCTTCAGCTGATCCGAAAGCGAGCTCACCGCCGACAGGAACTTGTCTATGCCGTCGGAATTCTTGGCCAGCGCGTCCGAGAAGGTCTGGACGTTCTTGATCGTCTGCGTCAGCGGCTCACGAACGTCCTTGGTAAAACCTTCGAGCTCGCTAAGCACCTTGTCGGCGCGGGTAAAGATGTTCTGAGCCGTCTGCAAAAGGTTGGTGACCGCGGACGGGTTGGCGACGATCTCGGCGACCCTGCCTTCCTTCTCCGCCTCGTCGAGCAACCTGGCTTCCTTGGGGTCGGCACCCTTGAGCTCGATATTGGCCTGGCCGCTGAGGCCGGTCAGTCCGATGTCGGCCTGCGTCGACTTGGTGATCGGCGTCCAGCGGGCGATTTCGGTGTCGGCAATGGCGACGGTCGGATCGTCGCCATCGATGTAGACGTTTTTCACATCGCCCACCCTGACGCCGTTGAACAGCACCAGGCTGCCGCGGCTGAGGCCCGAGGCCGAGCCTGGGATGCGCACGCGCAGCATCGCCGTTTCGCCCCTGTCGCCGATCGCAGCCGTCCAATAGACGAAGGCGAAGGCCGCCAGGATCGCGCCCAGCGTGAAGATGCCGACGATGACGTAGTTGGCTCTTGTTTCCATCGCCCCACTTATCGCTATGCGCGCGCCGCAAGATCAAGTTGCCGGGCGCGTTTTCCGCGGAAATAGGATTTCACCCACGGCTCATCGCTCTTCAGCATGTCGTCGATCGTGCCTTCCACCAGCACCCTCTTCTTGCCGAGCACCGCCACGTGGTCGCAAGCGGTGAACAGCGTGTCGAGATCGTGCGTGACCATGTAGACGGTCAGATCCATTGTGTCGCGCAGCTTGACGACCAATTCGTCGAACTCGGCTGCGCTGATCGGGTCGAGCCCCGAGGTCGGTTCGTCCAGAAAGACGATGTCCGGATCGAGCGCAAGCGCACGCGCCAGCGCCGCGCGCTTGATCATGCCGCCGGAAAGTTCGGACGGGAATTTCTGCGCGGCGTCGGTCGGCAGCCCGACCAGCTCGATCTTGAGCATGGCGAGCTCATCCATCAGCGCCTTGGGCAGGTCGAGATATTCGCGCATCGGCACCTGCACGTTCTCCAGCACCGTCAGCGCCGAAAACAGCGCCCCATGCTGGAACAGCACGCCGAGCCGCATATCGATGCGCAGGCGATCGGCGTCGCTTGCCTTGTCGACATCGACGCCGAACAGGCTGATCGTCCCCGACTGCTTCGGCATCAATCCCAGTATGGTGCGCAGCAGCACCGATTTGCCGGCGCCGGAGGCGCCGACAAAGCCGAGGATTTCCCCGCGCTTGATGTCGAGCGAAAGCTTGTCGAGAATCAGCTTGTCGCCGATGGCGACGGTGACGTCGCGAACCGAAAGCACGATCTCGCCATCGTTCGTGTGCTCCGCTGCCGTGGCGCCGTTGCCGTTCGCCATCTCAGAAGCCGATCGCTGCGTAGAACATGGCGAAAAGCCCGTCGAGGATGATGACGATGAAGATCGACTTCACCACCGACGCGGTGACGTGCAGGCCGAGCGATTCGGCGCTGCCGCCGACCTTCATGCCCTCGACAGACGCGATGATGCCGATGATCAGGGCCATGAACGGCGCCTTGATCAGGCCGGCGAAGATGGTGCTGAGATCGATGGCGACGCGCAGCCTGTCTATGAACGCGGCCGGCGGGATGTCGGAATAGAGCCAGGCGGCGACGATGCCGCCGCCGAGCGCCGCGAAATTGGCGATGATGGTAAGGCAGGGCAGCCCGATCACCAGCGCGACGAGCCGCGGAAAGACAAGCACGCCGATCGGGTTGAGGCCGATCACCTTCAGCGCATCGACCTCCTCGCGCATCTTCATCGAGCCGATCTCGGCCGTGATGGCGCTGCCCGAACGTCCCGCGAGCATGATCGCCGTCATCAGCACGCCGAGCTCGCGCAGGATCAGCACGCCGACAAGGTCGACGACGAAGATATTGGCGCCGAAATAGCTGAGCTGATAGGCGCCCTGCTGGGCGACGATGGCGCCGACGATGGCCGACATCAGCACCACCACCGGGATCGCGCCGACGCCCATGCGATCGATCTGGTTGAAGATCGCGGCCGGATTGACCGCATGGCCGCGGCCGAGCTTCATCTGCGCGCCGCGGATCGTGGCGCCGAGGATGTTCATCGAGGCGAAGAAATCGTCGCGCATCTCGTAGACCTGCCGGCCTACCAGCTCCAGCGCGCGCAGGATGATGTTGGGCGGTCCGGACGGGTCCGATTCGGGCTCGCGACGGACCGCGTCGCCGACCGCGCCGAGCAGGATCGAGGCGACCTCGCTTTGCCCCTGCAAATGGACCTCGACGCCTTTCTTCTCGAAGGCGCTGGCCAGCCGGTCGATCAGCCAGGCCCCGGCCGTGTCCATCTTTTCGATGTGGGAAAGGTCGAGCATCAGCTGTTTCGCGCCGCTTCTCTGCTCGATCTTGCGCATGTCTCCATCGACCGCCGCCACGGTGCGCGTCGTCCACACGCCGGAAAAGGCGCAGCCCAGCACCCCGCCCTCTTCGCCCACGGCGACGCGCGGTCGATGCTCGCCGTTCTCGGCGGCCTCGCCGCTTGCGTCGCGTTTGCGGATGGTCAACATGGCGTCCTGTTTAGCGTGACGGGACTGGCGTGTCGATTTGCCGGCAGACTGGTGTCGCACAGCCGGAGAAGAAAATTATGGCGCGTGTCATTTCGGTCGAAATGGAGCGATTCCCGATCGCCGGCACCTTCACCATCTCACGCGGATCCAAAACCGAGGCCGAAGTCATCACCGTAACGATTGCTGACGGGGGACGTTCCGGGCGCGGCGAGTGCGTGCCCTACAAGCGCTACGGCGAGACCATGGACGGCGTATATGCCGCGATCGAGGCGATGCGCGATCCGATCGCTGACGGCATCGACCGGACCGCTCTGCTCGCTGCCATGCCGGCAGGCGCGGCACGCAATGCCATAGATTGCGCGCTCTGGGATCTGGAAGCGAAGCTGACCGGCACGCCCGTGGCGGCGGCGATCGGCGTCCTTCCGCCCAAACCACTGGAAACCGCTTACACGCTGTCGCTTGCCGAACCGGAAGCCATGGCGGCGCAAGCGCGCGCCAACGCCGCGCGGCCTTTGCTCAAGGTCAAGATCGGCGGCGACAACGACATGGCGCGGATTCGCGCGGTGACGGAATCCGCTCCCGAGAGCCGTATCATCCTCGATGCCAATGAGGGCTGGACGGACGAGACTATCGAGGCGAATCTTGCCTTCGCCGCGCAGCACGGCATCACGCTCATCGAGCAGCCGCTGCCGGCGGGCAAGGACGACATCCTGCGCCGGATAGCGCATCCGGTGCCGGTCTGCGCCGACGAAAGCGTGCACGCGGCGAAGGACCTCGACGCGCTGGTCGGTCTCTACGACGCCGTCAACATCAAGCTCGACAAATCCGGCGGCCTGACGGAGGCGTTGAGATTGCGCGACCGAGCCCGCGATCTCGGCTTCGGCATCATGGTGGGCTGCATGGTCGGCACCTCGCTCGCCATGGCGCCGGCGGTTTTGCTGGCGCAGGACGCCGACTTCGTCGACCTCGATGGCCCGCTGCTTCTCGCACGCGATCGCGAGCCCGGCCTCGTCTACCAGGGATCGCTGGTTTCACCCCCCGACAGGGAGCTTTGGGGCTGAGCGCGCGGCAAGACCGATCAGCGCCATGCCGACGATCGCGATCGGGATCATCGCCCAGAAACCGTCGACGCCCAAGCGGTCGTAAAGCGGGCCGGAAGCAAGCGTCACCGCCGCCATGAAGAAGCCGTTGAAGAAATAGGCAATGCCCTGCGCCGCGCCCGTGCGCTCCTCGGAAACCGTCTCGCCGATCATCTTCTGCAGCCCGATCAACACCATCGCGACCGAGACCGAGTGCAGCGACTGGACAAGGAAGAAGCCGCCGACGCCAAACCCGAGCGGCCAGACGAGCGGAAAGGCGATCCAGCGCACGATCGAGCCGATGCCGGCGATCACCATCACCTTGACCACTGAGACCGACGAAAAAATGCGGTTGAAAAACAAGAACATGCAGACTTCGGAGACCACGCCCCAGGCCCATAGCAGGCCGACGACGGAATCGCCGATGCCAATCGACTTCCAGTAGATCGACACGAAGCCGTAGAGGAAGGCGTGGCTGGCGGTGATGACGCCGACCCCGAGGGTGAAATAGAGGAAATAGGCGTTGAAGAGGCTGGGCGCCTTGTGCTGGATTTCAGTGGCCGACAGCGGCGAGGCCTTGCGCGGCCGCCCCATGCGCGGCGCCCACAGACCCGCGGCAAGAGCCGCGCCAAGCGCCACGAAGATGATCACCGGAACCGCCTGCGGACCTGTGGCCGCCAGGATGAATCCGCCCGCGATATTGGCGCAGAGATAGGCGATCGAACCCCATTTGCGCATCGCCGTGTAATTGGAGCCGAAGCGCCGCACGCCCGACAGCGCCAGCGAATCGGCCATCGGCGAATGCGGCGTCCAGACGATGGTGAGCAGCAGCGACACGGCAAGCACGGTCGCGTAGGTGGCCGGCAGGAAATAGCCCGCCGAGACGGCCATCGAGGCTGCGACCAGCGTGATATAGACATTGGCGCGGTCCTTCGCCCGGTCGGCAAGCGCCGTCAGCATCGGCGTCGTCACCACGCGCAGGAACATCGGCGCCGCCAGGATGACGGCGATCTGCTCGGCATGAAACCCCTTCGCCTGCAGCCAGAGCGGAAAATAAGGCAGATGCGTGCCCTGCGACACGAACAAGGTCGCGAAGATCAGGCTGATGCGCAGTTCGAAATGGCTGGGCTTGATGCGTTGTTCGGGCGAGAGCGGCGGCAGCGACATGAATCGATCCAATTGCGTTGCAATCGACGGCCTGCAACGCGTTTCAATCCCTAACATGCGGCAAGGCAGGTCGGAACTGCCTGGACCAATCGATCAAGGGCAAAGCTGTTGAAGACCGCGTCCGGCACGGACATGCCGCGCTTCGGCTTCAATGAACAACGCGGAACAACGCGCGCGCCAGGACGCTCAATGGAGCCGATCCCAGACGGGCAGACGGCGTTTACGCCGCCTGCGCGGCCCTGCCCTTGAGGTCGATAATGTCGACCGGAACCAACACATCCTTCCCAGTTGAAGATTCCGGCAGCACATGCGCCCAGGTCAGGATCTCCATGCGGCCGTCGAAATGCTCGACAACCGCGGTGCAGCCCTCCACCCAGTCGCCGGTGTTGATGTACTGCACCTCCCCATAGCTTTCGATGGCGGCATGGTGGATGTGGCCGCAGATCACGCCGTCGACATGCGACCGCCGCGCTTCTTCCGAAAGCACGGTCTGGAACGAGCCGATGAAGTTCACCGCCTTCTTCACCTTGACCTTGGCCCATGACGAAAACGACCAGTAAGGCAGGCCGAGCAGGTGGCGCAGCTTGGTCACGACGCGGTTGATCAGCATCGCCGTGTCATAGGCATAGTCGCCGAGATAAGCGAGCCAGCGCTGGTTGTGCACCACCGTGTCGAACTGGTCGCCATGGATGACCAGCAGGCGCCGGCCGTCGGCGGTTTCGTGGATGGCGCGGTCGGCAACGACGATGCCGCCGAAATGCACGCCCTGGAACTGGCGGGCGAATTCGTCGTGATTGCCGGCGATATAGGTGATCGAGGCGCCCTTGCGTGCCTTGCGCAGCAGCTTCTGCACGACGTCATTGTGGCTCTGCGGCCAGTGCCAGCTGCGGCGCAGCCGCCAGCCGTCGACGATATCGCCGACCAGATAGATGATCTCGGCGTCGTGATGGCGCAGGAAGTCGATCAGGAAATCGGCCTTGGCCGCTTTCGAGCCGAGATGCACGTCGGAAATGAACAGGGCGCGGAAAGTGCGGGGCTCTGGGGCTGACATCGCGATTTTACCCTTTGCTTTCGCGTGCCTATGCCCCGATTCATGCAACAACCGTATGACGGTTGCGGTTGGTCCAGCCCAGGCGCTAGCTTGGCGCCGCCAAAGCATCAGGAGAAAATCACCATGGATCTCGGCATTCGCGGCAAGAAGGCCATCGTCTGCGCCTCGAGCAAGGGGCTTGGAAAGGGTTGCGCCATGGCGTTGGCCGAAGCCGGCGTCGACCTCGTCGTCAACGGTCGCAACGCCGAGCTTCTCGCCAGGACCGCGCAAGAGATCCGCGAGAAATTCGGCGTCAAGGTAATCGAAGTTGCCGGCGATGTGTCGAAGCCCGAGGTGCAGAAGGCGATCCTTGCCGCCTGCCCCGATCCGGACATCCTGGTCAACAACAATGGCGGCCCGCCGCTGCGCGATTTCCGCGAGCTCGATCGCACGAAAATCCTCGAGGGCGTGACGCAGAACATGGTGACGCCGATCGAGCTCATCCAGGCGGTGATCGACGGCATGGCCAAGCGCGGCTTCGGCCGCATCGTCAACATCACTTCGCTGTCGGTCTATGTGCCGATCCCCGGCCTCGACCTGTCGTCCGGCGCGCGCGCCGGCCTGACCTCGTTCCTGGCCGGCGTGGCGCGCACGGTGATCGACCGCAACGTCACCATCAACAGCCTGCTGCCCGGGAAACTAGACACCGACCGGTTGCGCGGCCCGCATGAAGCAGGCACTCAGGAAGACCCGGGCGCGGCAGCCGCGCGCAAGGCCCGCATCAGCGCCGACGTGCCGGCGAAACGTCTCGGCACGCCCGAGGAATTCGGCCAGATCTGCGCCTTTCTCTGTTCGGTCCATGCCGGCTACCTCACCGGCCAGAATATCCCGGTCGATGGCGGCCTCTACGTCAGCGCCTTCTGAGCATCGCCTGAAGCTCTCCAGCCAACCATCTGGAATCGGAAGATTATTTCTGCTCCGGCATTGTGAAGCTGGAGCCTGCGATTTGCGGTCGCGAAAAATCGCGGGCGCATGCTAAAAGGCTCCAAACCAGTATCGCAGGGAGGGGCCGCAATGGACGGCGAGAACAAGAAAACGGCCCGGTCGGACCTCGACGAGGCCGCCCTCTTCTTCCACAAGCACCCGAAGCCGGGAAAGCTTGAGATCCAGGCGACCAAGCCGCTCGGCAACCAGCGCGACCTGGCGCTTGCCTATTCGCCGGGCGTGGCCGCACCCTGCCTCGAGATCCGCGACGATCCGGCAACCGCCGCCGACTACACCGCCCGCGCCAATCTTGTCGGCGTAGTCTCCAACGGCTCGGCCGTGCTCGGGCTCGGCAATATCGGCCCGCTCGCCTCCAAGCCGGTGATGGAAGGCAAGGCCGTGCTGTTCAAGAAATTCGCCGGCATCGACGTCTTCGACATCGAGATCGATGCGCCGGAGATCGAGCGCATGGTCGAGACCGTGGCGGCGCTCGAGCCGACCTTCGGCGGCATTAACCTGGAGGACATCAAGGCGCCGGAATGCTTCGAGGTCGAGGAGCGGCTGAAGGCCCGCATGGGCATTCCGGTCTTCCACGACGACCAGCATGGCACGGCGATCATCGTCGCCGCGGCGGTGCTCAACGGGCTGGAACTGGCCGGCAAGGCGATTTCCGACATCAAGATCGTCACCTCCGGCGCGGGCGCCGCAGCACTTGCCTGCCTCAATCTTCTGGTCTCGCTCGGCGCCAAGGTGGAAAACATCTGGGTCACCGACCGTTTCGGCGTCGCCTACAAGGGCCGCGTCGAGGAGATGGATCGCTGGAAGGACCCGTATGTGAAGGACACCGAGGCGCGCACGCTTGCCGACGTCATTTCCGGCGCAGACGTGTTTCTGGGCCTCTCCGCCGCCGGCGTGCTGAAGCCGGAGCTCCTGCAACATATGGCGCCGAAGCCGCTCATCCTGGCTTTGGCCAACCCCAATCCCGAGATCATGCCGGAGCTGGCGCGGGCCGCCCGGCCGGACGCCATGATCTGCACCGGCCGCTCGGATTTTCCCAATCAAGTCAACAATGTGCTCTGCTTTCCTTACATCTTCCGCGGCGCGCTCGATTGCGGCGCCAGCGCCATCAACGAGGAGATGAAGATGTCGGCCGTGCGCGCGATCGCCGCCCTTGCCCGCGAGGAGCCTTCCGATGTCGCGGCGCGCGCCTATTCCGGCGAGACGCCGATGTTCGGTCCCGATTTCCTGATCCCCTCGCCTTTCGATCCGCGCCTTATCCTGCGCATCGCGCCGGCGGTGGCGAAGGCCGCATGCGACACCGGCGTCGCGACGCGGCCGATTAGCGACTTCGCCGCCTATATCGACAAGCTCAACCGCTTCGTCTTCCGCTCCGGCCTGGTGATGAAGCCGGTGTTTTCCACCGCTAAGGCTTCAAGCGCCAAGCGCGTCATCTATGCCGATGGCGAGGACGAACGCGTGCTCCGCGCCGCCCAGGTGGTGTTGGAGGAAAGCATTGCCGAACCGACTTTGATCGGCCGCCCGCATGTGGTGGAGGTCCGCCTGAAGCGTTACGGCCTGCGCATCCGGCCTGGCGTCGATTTCGCATTGATCAATCCGGAAGACGATCCGCGCTACCGCCATTATGTCGACCTTTTGATCGAGCTCGCTGGCCGGCGCGGCGTGACGACGGAAGCCGCCCGCACCATGGTGCGCACCAACAATACGGTTATCGCGGCGCTCGCGCTGAAGCGTGGCGATGCGGATGCCATGATCTGCGGGCTCGAAGGTCGTTTCGAGCGGCACTTGCGCAATGTCTCGCTGATCATCGGGCCGCGCGCCGGCGTCAAGGACCGCGATCTGTCGGCGCTCTCCATGCTGATTTCGCAGCGGGGCATCGTCTTTCTCACAGACACCTACGTCTCCATCGATCCCACAGCCGAGGAGATCGCGGAGATGACCGTTCTGGCGGCGGAGGAAATCAGGCGTTTCGGCATGGAACCCAAGGCCGCCCTGCTCTCCTTCTCGGATTTCGGTTCGCGCGACGCGCCGAGCGCATTCAAGATGCGGCAAGCCGCGGCGATCCTGGCGCGCATCGCACCCGACCTTGAATGCGACGGCGAGATGCATGCCGATACCGCGCTTTCGGAACATCTGCGCCAGCGCGTCTATCCGCACTCCAGGTTGAAGGGCGAGGCCAATCTGCTGGTCTTCCCGAACCTCGATTCGGCCAACATCACGCTGACGGCGCTGGGCGCCATGATGGACGCGCTGCATGTCGGGCCGATCCTGCTCGGCACCGACAAGCCCGCCCATATATTGACGCCGTCGGTGACCTCGCGCGGCGTCGTCAACATGACCGCGCTGGCTGTCGTCGAGGCGGCGCACAAGGCGCAGGCGCTGATTGATGTGGGTTGAAGCATGGCGGCTTCGCCAAATTGCCCTTAGGCGCGGTGGTGGCGACTCTGGCATAGTCAGTTAACCACCGCGGCGTAGCTTCGGGTCGGTCGAGCGATTTGGGGTTCAGATGAAAGGCGCGAGGTTGAAGCTGGCCCTCCTAGTGCCGCTGCTTGCAGCGCTCGCAGGCTCGGCCGTCGCCGTCACGGACGTCCAAGCAGCCTCGCGCACTTGCCGCCAGCTTGAAGCCGAACTCGCCGCGACACGCGGGGGCGGCGGCGGGCCGGGCCTCGTCCGCAAATATGACGACGCGATCGCTCGCCAGCGCGAGCAGCTTGCCAGGGCCCGCGGCCGGGCAAGCGATGCTGGCTGCGGCTTCACGCTGTTTTCGCGCAATGTCAGCCAGTGCGCGGCGATCAACGCCTCGATAGAGCGCATGAACGCCAATCTCGACACTTTGCAGGCAAAGCGCGAGCGGCTTGCCGCCGGTGGCACGCGGCGCGACCGCAGTCGTATCCTGGCGGCGCTCGATGCCAACAACTGCCGCGACGACGAGATCGCGCCGCGCCGCGCGCCGCTTCAGGAGGCTTCCCGTGACAATGGCGGCGGCAATCTGTTCGAGCAGCTTTTCGGCCGCCAGGACCAGCAACTCGAAACGCCCGACGCTCCTGATATGCCTGATACGGCGGATGTGCCGCTTGATGATCCGAGCGTGCGCAACATCCGCCGCGTCATCAATCAGCCGGACGGCATGGACCTGCCGCGCTTCGGCGGCGAGTTCCGCACCATGTGCGTGCGCACCTGCGACGGCTATTTCTACCCGATGTCCAACGCCGCCTCCGCCGGCGATTTCGAGCGCGACCAGAAGAATTGCGAATCGAGCTGCCCGGGTACCGAGATGCAGGTCTTCTATTCGCGTGGGATGGACGACGACTCCGGGTCGATGACCTCCTCGGTCACCGGTCAGCCCTACAGCGAGCTGCCGACCGCCTATCTTTACAAGCAGGCCAACTATTCGCGGCCGCCCACTTGCGGATGCAACGCGCAGGCCGGCAATTTCACGATCATCGGCGGCAATCCGCCCAATCCCGAACAGTCGCAGGCGGATGGCGGGATAGCGCCCTTCATTCCCGTGCCGGCGGTGAAGCCCGATCCCGGCGCAGATCCCGAAACGCTCGCCAATGCCGAAGGCGGGCTCGACCAGGACGCGATCAAGCGGCTGACCACAAAGGTGCCGGTGTCGCCGGTCTCGGCGCTGCCGCCGGATCAGCGCAAGGTCAGGGTCGTCGGGCCAGCGTTCCTTCCCGACCCATCAGCGGCAATAGATCTGAAAGCTCCGGCCCCGAAGTCCGCCCGGTGAGCGCCAGCCGCAGCGGCATGAACAGCGGCTTGCCCTTGCGCCCGGTTGCTTCCTTGATCTTGCCGGTCCAGTCCTTCCAGACCGTGCCGTTCCACGGCTCCTCGGGCAGCACGTCGAACGCCTGATTGAGGAAATCGCGGTCCTCGCCGGAAAACTCGGCCGGCTCCTGCGGGCCTTCGCTCACGATTCGCCACCAGGCGACCGCATCCGACAGGCGGTCGAGATTGCCGCGCACCGCCAGCCAGAACGCCTCGGCCTTGTCGCCGGAAATGCCCAGCACCATCAGCCGGTCGCGGGCGTCCTCGAACGACATGTGATGCATCAGCGCGCGGTTGAGCACGAGGAGCTCGTCCGGATCAAACTTGGAAGCGGATTTGGATGTCGCCGCCGGGTCGAAATGGCTGGCAAGCTCGTTGAGGTCGTGCGCGGCGGTGACATTCTCCGACGTGCCGACGAGCACGGCCAGCGACGCGACCGCCATCGGCTCGATCCCGTCCTGGCGCAGGCTCTCGATCGACAGCGCGCCGGTCCGCTTCGACAGCCCCTCGCCCGTGGTCGTGGTGAGCAGATTGTGGTGGCCGAAGACCGGCGGCTCTGCGCCGAGCGCCTTGAAGATGGCGATCTGCACGCCGGTGTTGGTGACATGGTCGTCGCCGCGGATGACATGGCTGACGCCCATCTCGATATCGTCGACCACCGAAGGCAGCGTGTAGAGATAGGTGCCGTCCTCACGCACCAGCACAGGATCCGACAGCGAGGCGAGATCGACGGTCTCCTCGCCGCGCACCAGGTCGTTCCAATGCACGTCCGTGCGCTCCGGCTGCAGCGGATCGCTGGTGAAATTGGGCAAAAGGAAGCGCCAATGCGGCTTGCGTCCATCGGACTGGTATTCCGCCACCTGCTCCGGCGTCAGCGTCAGCGCCTCGCGGCCATAGACCGGCGGCAGGCCGCGCGTGCGGCGCACCTTGCGGCGCAGGTCGAGCTCTTCCGGTGTTTCGTAGCAGGCATAGAGCACCCGCGCCGCCTTCAGCCGCTCGACCGCCGCGTCGTAGATATCGAAGCGGCGCGACTGGTACTCGGTGACATCCGGGAAGATGCCCAGCCAGTGCAGGTCGTAAAGAATGGAATCGGCATATTCCTGCTTCGAGCGGGCAATGTCGGTGTCGTCGAAGCGCTGGATGAAACGGCCCTTGTAGTTGATGGCGAAAAGCCAGTTGAACAGCGCGGTGCGCGCATTGCCTATATGGATGCGGCCGGTCGGCGATGGGGCGAAACGGACGGTGACTGTCATGAGCGGGGCGTAGCGGATGCTTTTGGCGTTGACAAGGCGCGCCCCCGCACGAACGCAACAGATAGTGCAAGCCAGCTAAAATGAAAAGCCGCCGGCCAGGCTGGCTTCGCGGCAGCCTGATAAACCGCGTCAAGTGCCGGGGGACCTGGGCTTCGCATGTCCCCGTTATCCACATATGTGACACACAAGATGTTGGGGTCACAAAAGCTACAAAAACGAATCCTTGACGGGTCGGAACGAGTCGCTTTTTATAGGCCATGCGCTCCTGTTGCGGGCG
>NZ_RZRX01000141.1:0-16632 GCF_003997405.1 Mesorhizobium sp. M2A.F.Ca.ET.042.01.1.1 | reverse complement strand
GCCGCCTGCAATTCCGAGACCTTGGCCTTGAGCGCTGCCTGCTGCGTGACGATGGTGCGGCTGCCGCGGAAAACTATGCCCGAGAGCAGGGCAAGCGCCGCCGCCGTGGCGCCCGCCACCACCAGCCAGCTCCACAACAAGGCCGAGTGCAGCGATTCCTCGAAATCGCCGGACAGTTCGTAGAATTCAGACACGGCCACGACCTCGCCCGACCAGGGTTCGCGCACCGGGTTGTAGATCTCGAGCAGCGGCACTCCCATCGACCGTTCCTTCTCGTCTTCCTCGTCCGCGAGCCTGTTGGAGTTGTATTTGACCATGACATTGCCGGCGAAAGCGGCGACGAGATTGACGTTGGGCTTGATCTGCCTGCCGATCAGGCTGGTGTCCTTCGAATAGAGAATCGTGCCGTCGCGCCGCCATAGCTTGAACGAGACCAACCTTTTCCCAAGTGCCCCCTGGCCCAGCGTCTCGTCCAGCGCCCGCTTGACGGTGTCGTCAAGCTCCTGGCTCTTGCGCATGTCGGGCAGCAGCGGCGCGATCACGCTGTCGACATAGAGCGCGGTGGTGGCGGCGGAATTGTGCAGGACGCCGTCACGGATCTGCGATGTCACCCACAGCCCGACCACGAGCATCACCGCCAGAAGGCCGATGCCGCCCGCGATCACGAACTGCCAGGCAAGCGAGAGCCCGCTCCAGATTCGTGCAAGCCGTTTCAGATACCTCCCAAACATCGGACCGTTCACCCACCCGTTCGCGACAGTATAGGCGAGGTGGCGCAATTGCGACACCGACCTTGGTCCGTGCCGATGAGGAAGGTTAATGACGGGCCGTTGCCGGCGGCGGCAGCTCTGATTCGCAAGCGGCAAGGTTGCCCATACCCCGAATGGCAAATGCCCGCGTCGCTCCTGTTGACGGGGAAGACGCGGGCTGGCTGCCACCTGAATTTCTTGCAGCGCCGACACAACCACCAATCCGGCCCAAGGTCCAGACCAAAAGACGTATGCCCCGCAGAATATAGCGCTGCGCCGCCGCCGTCTCGCTCCAGCGCGGTCCTGTCATCGGGCGTTGCGGATATGAACATATAGCGATGTCTGTCGGATGCCCAGCCCCGGGCCGGGCGGCCCTGTGCTTGCATAAGACGCGGGAAGTCGCGACGGCATTTGCCCCCAAAAGAAGTCAGGGCCAAGGCCTTGATCGGCCGGACACGCGCCGCCTATACGATGGACGTTACCTTGCTGTTCGTGGCAACGCAGTATGGACGTAGGCACAAAAGACCATAAAAGAAATCAGCGGCTGTCGATCTTTGATCTCGAAGCATTACGGGAAGCTTTCAGGCAGTCTGTTCGGGAGAACGACGTCACGGAAGCCGAATGGGCGCGGCACGCCGAGCATTTCGTCAAGAGCACGCTCCAAAAAGGCAGCCGGCTCACGCGGACTTGAGCGTTCCGTGCGTCCGGGATCGGGGTGATTCCAGGCAGGAACGTTTCGGCCATGGCCGCTCGGACCATTGCGCCGGCGCATAGGACCTCAGCGACAATTGCGGGCGCAGGTGGAAACGGACACTGTGTCCGTGCGCCGGCTACCCCCCAAGGAAACCCAATGGTCGGCGCTTTAGCCCGGCTTGCCTGTAAGAGAGACATACGCTTTTACCGCCAAGGCAAGCCGGGCTACCCCACTCCCTGAACGCTCCAAGGCTGGTCCGTCGTCGAAACCCGGCGCCGAAGAATGTATGGCCGTGGGCCATTGCAATGCGGCGGAACGAAAAGCAGGTCGGGGGCGTTCTAGGCCGCGATGTCGAGGAGTCCTCACCATCACAGGGCCGAAAGGCCGTTTCAGGCCTCGACAGACGAGGCGGAGCGCTTGGCGCGTGCGGAAAAGAACGCCAGGCTGAAGGAGCTTCGCACCCACGCTTCCTGGCTGGTGCTCGATCCGCAGGCGCATTTCCAGGAGGAGATCGACTGTTCGGCCCTGTTCGGCGACCTGTCGATCCGAAAGGTCGACCGCGAGGGCTAGGACAACTCCAGGAACGGGCTTTCAGCCCCTCACGCGAGCTGCAATCCGGCCGCGCCATCCTCGCGCGCGATCTCGATCAGCCGCGCGATCGCCCATGGCGTCATCAGCGCAAGGAAAGCAGTGAGATCGAAGAAGAGCGACCGCGCCAGATCGAACCCGCTGTGGTCGTAGCAGACTGCAAACTCCATAACGCCTTACCCCTTTTGACCCACCCGCAGCGCTCGTAATTTCGCGCACCCTTGAGCATGATCCTGATTTGCATCGAATACAAGGGGTCGCTAATCAAGCCGAATGTGCACCGCTATCGGCGAATCTGAAAGATCGCGATGCCGCTTTAGGCCGGCTTCGGCCTGAACAGCCAGGTGAGCGCCAGCGCCGCCAGAACCCAGACCGCGATCATGAAGGCGAGCCCCGCCTTGCTGACCGGCTTCTCGCGCCGCGCGGCTTCTTCGCGGAATTCACGCATCAGATCGGGCGGCACCAGCCTGACCGCGAGCATGATGCCGAGAGGCACGACCAGCAGGTCGTCCAGATAGCCGATGATCGGGATGAAATCCGGGATGAGATCGATCGGGCTCAGCGCATAGGCCGCGACGGCGCTCGCGATGGCTTTTGCGTACCAGGGCACCCGCGAATCACGGGCCGCAATCCAGAGCGCCACCACGTCGCGCTTGATGGCGCGCGCCCATCGCTTTGCCGAGTCGAGAGCCGACATGAGCCCATTGTATAGGGCCCACGGGCCTTCAGGCCAACGGACGAATACCGGATTTGGCCTCTCAGGCGCAGTCCTTCAGCTCGACAACCTCGACGCCAAGGCGGAAAGCCTGGCCATCGGCGTAGGAACGCGCATATTGCTCGGCTTCGAAGGGGAAGATGAGCGTGGTGCCGTAGGCGGTGACGCGCACCGTCCACTTCTGTCCCCTGACGAGTTCAACACCGTGAAGCTTCGCCGTCACCATCTCACCCTCCTCAGATCCGGCACGCTCGCAACATCCGCATAACGTCGCGAAAGTCATTTGAATACAAACAATTCGACTTAATCGTGTCGTTGCGATGTCGATTCCGACATTGGGTCGTTTGCGTCCGTGAAGTGGTTCACCGACAGAAGCGTTTTTTGCCGCCGGCGCGCGCGGGCATCATGGTGACCGGAACCGAGGCAGGCCCCGGCGGGTTGGAGTCGTGGCCCGCACAGGAGGTTTCCATGATCCGCAAACTGAAAACCGGCGAATACCGGCTCTATTCGCGCAAGATCGATCCCAGGACCGGCAAGCGCCGCAATCTCGGCACCTTCAAGTCGCACGAAGCCGCCGAAAAGCACGAACGCGAAGTGCAATATTTCAAGCGGCACTAGGACAGTTCAGCGAAGGTGAGCTTCTGGGAAAGCGACCGGCGTTTCACCGGGAGCAATCGCCGCCTAGTTCATCCATGCGGTGTCGGTTGCGTGCGCGGACGAGGGTGGCCAGGCACGTTCGAGCCGATATGGTCGAGGTCGCAACGCCTCGTCACCATCTCGACCGACCCGGTGTCGACGGTCACGCGCCCCAGCACCTGCACCGTCGTGCGTCCGAGATCCTCGTCGACATGGACGACGTCACCCTCGAGCCTGAGTTTGTCGCCGGCCTTGGCATTGGGCTCGACCATCGAATAGCGATGGCCGTTGCCGTCGAGGCTCAGCGTCACGCGGTCGTTGATGCGTTCGACCACGGTGGCGATCACAGCCACCCGGTCGCCTATTTCAACAACGGGCCGGGCCATTGCGACCTCCTTTCTGCTCCGCGCGGTGTTGGCCGGGAGCCAATGGGCTGACGACATGACGGATGCCGACAGCTGTTGAAAAAAACGGAAAAACAAGTGTTTGGTTGCTTCTGCGCTGCCTGCCCCTGCGGCCCGGCCGATCACATGAACCCGGGATTTCGCGGCAGATACTGCATCCAGTCGCGATAGCCGGGCGATGCCGTCAACAGCATGGGGAAGGTGATGCGCATGCCTTGATCGACCGCAAGGCCGAGCGCGCTCTCGCATGGCCCGCCGTCTCGGCTGCCGGACTTCTGGGCAGCTGGACTACTGAGAGACTTGGCCCCGCGCGGAACCACGCGGGTCGCCAGATGTTCCTGTTGATCGCAACGACAACAGGAATGGCACATGGTTGCGCCACGCGCGGTCTGGAAGGGTTTTCTCAAGGTCGGGTCCGTCTCGTGCGGCGTGAAGCTGGTCGGCGCGACCAGCGAAACCGGAAAAGTTCATTTCAGGATCCTGAACCGCAAGGACGGCCTGCCGGTGAAAAGCGCCTATGTCGACGAGCAGACCGGCGATATCGTCGAGACCGAGGACCAGACCAAGGGCTTCGAGGCGGAGAAGGACGATTTCATCGAGATCGAGCCGGATGAGATCAAGAAGCTGAAACTCACCTCGGCGCACACATTGGAAGTTGACGAGTTCGTCGCCCTTGACGAGATCGACACCCGCTATCTGGAAAAGCCCTATTACCTCATCCCCGCCGATGGCGCCGCGCTCGAGGCCTTCAGCGTGCTGCGCGAGGCGATGAAGAAGAAGCGCGTCGCCGCAAGGTCCTGCGTCGTGCTCTACCAGCGCGGCCGCGAGGTCGTCATCCAACCTTTCGGCAAGGGCATGCTGCTCACCGAACTGCGCACCCGCGACGAGATGGTCTCGGAGAAGAGCGTTTTCGAAGACCTGACGTCACCGAAATACGACAAGGATCTGCTCGAGATTGCCGAGCTCTTGATCGACAAGAAGGTGACGAAGTTCGATCCTTCGAAGTTCGAGGATACCTATGAGGATGCGCTAATCGCGATGATCGATGCCAAGCGCAAGGGCAAGAAGCCGCCCAAGGCCGCGCCGCCGCCAAAGCAAAATGTCGTCGACCTCGCCTCGGTGCTGAGGAAGAGTCTCGCCAAGGAAGGAATCAAGGCACCCTCGAAAGCCAAGCCCGCGCGCAAGTCGGCCTGATCGGTCGACCGATAGGATCCCTCAAGCTCGATCAGCGGATTCGCTCACTCCTGTCGGACGTGATCCGTCCCAGATTGCCATATCCTACCCTGGGGGATAGGATCGTGCCATGACGATACACAGCTCCCATCCCGATATCATCGCCAGGCTCAAGCGCGCGCATGGCCATCTTGCCGCCGTGCTCACAATGTTCGAGCAGGGCCGTTCCTGCCTTGATCTCGCGCAACAGCTCCATGCCGTCGAAAGTGCCGTCGGCAACGCCAAGCGCGAGCTCATCCATGACCATATGGAGCATTGCCTTGTCGAGGGCGGCGAGCCGACCAGGGACACGCTGAAAGAGCTGAAGCAGCTCACCAAATATCTGTGAGGCCGCTCATGTTGACGAGGATTCTCGACCGGTTCGGCTTCGGCTCGCACGGGCATGACCACGGCGTTCATGGCGGGCACGATCATGGCGGGCAGGGGCATGACCATCATGGGCCGCATGGGCACACGCATGGCGTCATCGACGCGACGATCGCCACGACTGAGCGCGGCATCTGGGCGATCAAATGGTCGTTCGTCATCCTGGCGATAACGGCCGCGCTGCAGCTCGCCGTCGTCATCTTTTCGGGCAGCGTGGCGCTGCTTGCCGACACCATCCACAACATCGCCGACGCGACGACCGCCATTCCGCTCTGGATTGCCTTCGTGCTGGCACGACGCAGGCCGACCGGAACGTTCACCTATGGCCTCGGTCGCGTCGAGGATCTTGCCGGCATCGTCATCGTGCTGATCATCCTGGCGAGCGCGCTGGTTGCCGGCTACGAAGCGATCGATCGCCTGTTCAATCCGCAGCCGGTGCGGTTCCTGGGCTGGCTGGCCGCCGCCGGCGTCATCGGCTTCCTCGGCAATGAGGCGGTGGCCGTCTTCCGCATCCGCGTCGGCCGTCAGATCAACAGCGCGGCCCTGATCGCCGACGGCTATCACGCGCGCATCGACGGGCTGACCAGCCTTGCCGTCGTTGCCGGCGCGGTCGGCGTCTGGCTTGGCTACCCGCTCGCCGACCCGATCATCGGCCTCATCATCACCATCGCCATCTTCGGCATCGTCTGGCAGTCGGCGCGTTCCGTGCTGACGCGCATGCTCGACGGTGTGGAGCCGGGGCTGGTCGACGAGGTTCATCACGCCGCCGACCATGTCGCCGGGATCGACAGGGTGGTCGACGCGAAGGCCCGCTGGCTCGGCCACAAGCTGCATGTCGATGTGGAGATCGCGGTCAATGACGGGCTGCTGCTCGCCGCCGCCAACAACATCGCCGCGTCGCTGAAGACGGAGCTCTTCGCGCACATTCCCGCGCTTGACGTCGCCACGGTGCGCTTTGCCGCGCCCGGGGCCGAGGGTGGCCACCACCACGCGCCTGACCCGTTCCTGGTGTCGGGCAAGCTGGCCAGCGGGCTGCTCGAGATCGTCGACACGCCGCAGGGCGAGCGCATGCGGCTGCGCCTCTCGCGCCATGCCGAGGGCTTGCAAGCGAACGTCGCCATCGAACGCGCCGGCGGTGCCGTCGAAAGCCTACCGCTGTCCCCGGTCGGCGGCGACCATCACTATCTGCAAAGCCTTGTCGCGCCAGCCGAGCCGCATGAGTTCAGCGCCAGGCTGCAACTGGCGGCCGGTCAGGACAGCGAGGACCTGCCCTTCGCCATGGCCGAGCCGGAACGCCACCACCACGAGCACGCGCATGGATGATACAGGCGCTCTTTGACTATCAACGCGAGATTTACCTGGCGGTGGCGCAGCACCTCAAGGCGTTCGCCGGCGACGGCAACTGGCTTACGCTCCTTGCGATCCTGCCGATGGGCGTCGTGTTCGGGGCGGCTCACGCGCTGACGCCGGGCCATTCGAAGACACTGCTCGCCGCCTATATCGCCGGCTCGCAGGTGAAATTGGCTCGCGGATTGCTCGCCTCGCTTGCCCTTTCCTTCACCCATATCACGCTGGCGGTGCTAATCGCGGTGCTGGCGCTGCCGCTCGTCTCGATCTCGCTGGGCAGCGTCGGCCGCGCTCCCGCGCTGGAAACGCTGAGCCGTGGGCTGCTCGGTCTGATCGGCGTGTGGATAATCTGGCGCGCGCTGCGCGGCCGTCACCATCATCACGTTCATGAGGGCGAAGCTGTCGGCTTCATGGCTGGACTGATCCCTTGCCCGCTGACGCTGTTCGTCATGACTTATGCCATCTCGCGCGGCATACCCTGGACCGGACTTGTCTTCGCTGTCGCGATGATGGTGGGCGTCGCGATCACGCTCGGTATCGTCGTGCTGCTGGCGGTGCTGTTCCGCAGCGGATCGGTTGCCGCGCTGGAACGACTTGGATCGAGCACGGCCGGCGTGGCCACCTTGCTGGAGATGGGGACCGGGCTGATTCTGGTTGGCGCGGCATTGCATCAGATCTTCGGGTAGCGCGTCACCGCACGCTGATCAGCGCCGTGCCGGCGATGGCGAGAAGCGCGCCCGCCCACGCGGCCGCGGTCGGCCTTTGGCCGCTGCGCAGCCACACCATCGGCAGGATGATTACCGGCGTCATCGAGGACAGCGTCGAGATGATGCCGACATTGCCGGTGCGCAACGCGGCCATCAGGCAGGACATGCCGAGCGAGGTGCCGACGAAGGCGGACAGCACGGCGAGTCCGACCGTGCCGAACTGGACGGCCTCCCTTTTACCCTTGCCGAACGGCGTTGCCGTGAGCGCGATGAACAGGATGACGGCGAGCCCGGAACGCAGCGCCATGGCCGTGAACGGCTCGACGCCGGCGGCCATGGCCGGCCGCGCCAGAAGCGTGCCGATCGCCTGGCCGAGCGCCGTCGTGACGCCCAGCACAATGCCTGGTCCCATGCGGCCGGTGAGCGGCGAGCCGGGCACGGTGCTGACCGGCACGGTGGAAGGGGTGACGACCGGCATCGCCGGCGCCAGCTCGCCTCGCTTGAGGAAGCGCCGCGGCATGCCGATGGCAAGCACGATGCCCGCCAGCACCAGCGCCACGCCCAGCGCCTGCCAGCGGCTGATGGTTTCGCCGAGCACCAGATAGCCGAGCGCCAGCGCGAAGGGCGAGGTGAGCGAGAAGAGCAGCGCCGTGATGCGCGGGCCCACCGAATAGATGGTGGCGAAATAGGTCGTGCTGGCGATGCTGATGCCGGCGAAGCTCGACCCGGCAAGCAGCCAGAACTCCCTCCCGCCGATCGTGTGCCAGCCGCCGATCGCCAGCGACACAGAGCCGGTCATCACGAAGGTGGCGAGCATCTGCCAGCGGGCAAGCTGAAGGAGGGGAACGCGCCCCTTGAGCTCGCTGAGGAACATGGAGCTCAGCGCGCTGCACAAGGCGGCGGTGACGGCAAGGGCTTCGGAGACGAACATGGCTGGCGGCTGCGGCGATTCCACCCAGGATTGGGCAGGCGCCGATGCTTACGCCAGCTCGCCGCAATGCGCTAGCCGGACCGGCGCCCGCAGGGGCATGCACCGGGATATCAAGTCGAGGACGACGGCGGGCTTGGCCCGAACACAGGAGCGACGGGGCGTATGCCCCGCCGGTTCCATAGCTTTATTCCGGCAAGAGGGCGATACGGACGGTCTATTGCATGGCTGCTGGGTTCATCCACAAGAACTCCCAGACATTGCCATCCGGGTCTTCTATGTGACGGTTGAACATGAAGCCGAGATCCTGTGCCGGGTTGGGATCGGCGCGACCGCCCGCTGCAACACCTTTCTCCATGACCGCGTTGACCGCGTCCTTGCTGTCGACGGTCAGCGCGATCAGCATCTGGCTCTCGCGCCTGGCATCGCCGATCGGCCGGGCTGTGAACTGGCTGTAGTGCTGGTGCGTCAGCAACATGACCCCGATCGATTCGGAGAACATGATCGAGCTGGCCTGGTCGTTCGAGAACTGCGGGTTGAGCGTGCCGCCGATCGCGAGATAAAACTTGGTCGCTGCCTGCAGATCGCGCACTGGCAGATTGAGGAAGAGCATCTGGGTCATCGGGTTGAAACCTCCGTTTCATTGACGGGTACTAGTCAGTCTAGTACTGTGTCGATGGCTATCATGCGGGAACGGTACCGTCTAGTACTGATAGAGGGGCGCTATGAAAATTGCTGTTGAGACCAGATCGGCCCGTAAGGATCGTGAGATCATCGAGGCGGCGACCGCCGCCTTCATCGCCAAGGGCTATGATGGGACCAGCATGGAGGAGATCGCCACCAGGGCGAGCGCTTCCAAGCAGACTGTCTACAAGCACTTCACGGACAAGGAGACGCTTTTCACCGAAGTCGTGGAGTCCACCGCTTCTCAGGTCAACGACGTTGTCGAGTCCGTCACAATGCTGCTTTCCGAGGCGAAATTCCTGGAGGGCGGCCTGCAGCAGCTTGCCCGGCGATTGACCACGACGCTGATGAACGACGAGTTGCTGAGGCTCCGGCGTCTGATTATCGCCAATGCCGATCGGATGCCGCAGCTTGGCCGCAGCTGGTACGACAAAGGCTTTGAGCGCATGCTTGCCTCGGTGGCGGAGTGCTTTGAAAAGCTCACCAGCCGAGGCCTGTTGCAGACCGGCGATCCTCGTTTGGCGGCCAGCCATTTCTTTGGCATGCTGCTTTGGATTCCGATGAACGAAGCCATGTTCACCGGAAGCAACCCGCGCTCGAAAGCCGACCTTGAGCGCCACGCCGATGCCTCGGTCGAAGCGTTCCTTGCCGCCTATGGGGCACGCTCGAAATAGTCGCGCCGGCCTGGCACGATCTGCTCAGCGCAACGAACCGCATTACGTCGCCTGGTGTCGCAGGAGGTCGGCCGGCCTCAGCCAGTTAAGCAGCGCCTGAGAGTCCAACGCGATCGGCTAGGGGACGGCGGAGGGAAAGCGAATGGCTACTATCGTACTCTTTCACTCGGTGCTGGGCCTTCGGGCGGTGGAGCAGCAAGCCGCTGAGAGAATGCGAGGCGCCGGCCATGATGTTGTGACGCCGGACCTGTACGCGGGATTAACGGCGCCGTCGGTCGACGAAGGGCTTGACCTGATGGGCAAGGTCGGGTGGGAAATCATCTGCGGCCGTGCCAGGGCGGCGCTCCTCCAGACTTCTCGAGACGCGGTGCTCGCAGGCCATTCGATGGGAGCTGGGGTGGTAAGTGCCGTTTGGCCAGAAAGAATCGCTGCCGCGGGCGTTGTGCTGCTGCATGGCCTTGCCGATATTCCCACAAATGTTCGTCGACACATTCCGGTCGCGGTCCACGTCGCCGACCCGGATGCGTTTGCGCTGCCTGAACAAGTTGCCGGCTGGTCGGCGGCGGCAAAGCGCAGCCAAGTCAAGGCGGAGATTTTCACCTATCCGGGGATCGGCCATTTCTACACCGATCGGGCGCTGCCGGACTATAATGCGCCCGCAGCCGAACTGACTTGGTCGCGCGTTCTGGCTTTCCTGGAAACGATCGCACGAAAGACTTGAAACGGTTCGGTGATATTGTGAGACGCTGAATCGTTCTAGACGGTGCCGGCCCGCGGCGAGGGCAAACGGAAGATCGAGCACGCGGCGGCGATCAGCGCCGCCATCGTGACCAGCAGCACCGCCAGGCTCGGTAGGTGGAAGACAATGTCTTGCCATCTGGGCTCGATCACCGCGCCGGTGCTGAAGGCCTCGCCGCTGTACTGGCACAGGATCCAGGACGCGCCGCTGCGCACCATGTCGGCGTCGATGTCGGAGATCAGCGCCTTGGCCTCGCGTTCGGCCGCGGGCATCGTCGCCATATAGGCGAGCAGCGCCTTGGCGGTGGCGAGATAGGCGTGGCTGCATTCGTTGAAGGGGCTTTCCTCGTCGCCGAGGCTTCCCGGCATCAGGCCCCAGAGGCAGTATGTGAATTGCAGATTGCCGTGATTGTAGAGCCGCCTGAAGGTCGGATCGGTCACGGTCTGGCGTTGGGCAAGGTCGAGGATGTCGCCGCGATAGCGCGCGATCACCGCCATCTGGCCGTGGGTGAGGCTGGGGATCTGGATGCCCGGGGGAGGCGGAGCCGACGAGCCACTATGCGCCTGCGCCGAGGCTGCCGCCAGCAGGGCGAACAG
The DNA here is from genome assembly GCF_003997405.1 of Mesorhizobium sp. M2A.F.Ca.ET.042.01.1.1. Classification (NCBI taxonomy): domain Bacteria; kingdom Pseudomonadati; phylum Pseudomonadota; class Alphaproteobacteria; order Hyphomicrobiales; family Phyllobacteriaceae; genus Mesorhizobium; species Mesorhizobium sp. M2A.F.Ca.ET.042.01.1.1. Next base: position 5,572 of record NZ_RZRX01000141.1, on the reverse strand, counting down.
TGCCGCAACCGAGCAATTCCAGAAAAAGTGTGCCGCGGTTTTCCGTCCGGAATTGCGAGAAAACAAAAGACCAAAGCGGCTCAGCGGTCGTGTCGACCGTTGAGCCGCTTTGGCCGCCAGGGCGAGGAACCGTGGCGGCCAACGCATGGGTTTCAGGCGTAGCGGCGGGCGGGGCCGCGCTGGTCGCGCACTGCAACCACGCGCTCGGCAACAGCGCCGAAGCCGAGTCCGACGACGGTCCACAGCACCAGCTGGATGCCGAGCGAGGCGACGCGGAATTGCCACAGCACCGTCGCCGAGAAGTTCTCCGGCACTTCGTTGATGTCGGGCAGGGCCGCCTTCACCAGCGCGAAGACGACGAGGAAGGCGAGCCCAGCCACGATCGAGGCATTCCAGGCGCCGAGCCTGCTCCACAGCCGCTGCGCCAGGCCGACCGCCGCCACCATCGCGGCGATCGAGATGACGATCATGATGAAGAACAGTTCGGTGCGGTAGGCGATGGTTTCGGGATTGCCGACTGCGGGCGGGTTGGCCGGGTATTTGAGGCTCGGAACCACGATCACGGCAAGGAAGCCGAGCAGCGCCAGCAGCGCCGAGGTGCCGCGCGGGCCGAGCGAGCCCAGCCGGCCATAGGCATAGGCGAAGACCAGCGAGAACAGCCCGCCAAGCGCCGCGCCATAGACCAGCACGCCGGTCGCCAGACCGATGCCTGCCTGCTTGGCGCGGCTGACCATCTCGGGCTCCGGCGCCTCGCCGGCGGCCTGCGCCTGCTGTTCCTCGAAGGCGATCGCCTTGTCGACCTGCGGCTCGCCATAGACGCGAGCGAAGGCGAACGCCAAAATCCCCGCCACCAGCCCGACAAGCATGCCGCGCAGCAAAAGTTTTCCGACCATGTCAGAGTCCCTTCAAGCAATTTCCCGGAAAAATTAAGCGTTTTCCGCCCGGAATTGCGTCAGACCAAAACTTAGGACGGTTCAGCCTTCGCTGAAACGCTCCTAGTGGCAGGGGAAGCCGAGCAGGTGGCGGCCGTCATGCACGAATTCATGCACTACCGTGCCGCGGATCAGCGACGTCGCGCCTTCTTCCGCGCCGACGAAATAGATCATCAGCATCAGCATCAGGCCGGCGAAGATTGCCCAGGGCAGAAGCTCGCGGACGGGAATCGCAACCGGGCCGTAGGTCGGGGCGAAGGTGGTGTCGGACATTTTGACCTCCTACTGGGATGCTGCGTCCCGTTGATCCAACTGTGGCTGCGGGATAAGGCCTGACTTTCGGCTGGTGCCGATCACAGTGGCGCGACCGTGCCGGACTCGCACCGGCTTCCAATCCCTATAGCGCTAAAACACTTGTCAGCACTTCGTTCGCCTGTCAACGACATGTAATGGTCAACGCGGCTTCGCCTGGCCGAAATTTCACTGGACCACGGAGTTTTGGCATGTTCGCCCGCCTGACGATGATCGCAAGCGGCGCGACGCAGGCCGCGCGCAAGGGCCGCTTTCCGACGGACGAGGCGCCGGAGCCGAGCGCCCTCGATCGCGCCGGCGCGATCGCTTCGTCGCTGCGCCGGGCCGACCGCGTCTGGACAAGTCCGGCGCTTGCCGCGCGCAGGACGGCCGAGGCGCTCGGCCTGGATGCCACGGTCGAGCCGCTGCTTGCCGAGCAGGATTTCGCGCGCTGGGCTGGCAAAAGCTTCGAGCAGGTGCAGGCCGAGGACCCGGCAGGCATGGCGGCCTGGTTCGCCGATCCGGACGCTGCACCCCATGGCGGCGAATCGCTTGCCGCCGTCGCCCGGCGGGGTGCCGCGCTGATGGAGCGGCTGGCCGGCGAGGGCGGGCACACCATCGCGCTCACCCATGCCGTGCCGATCCGCGCCGCCATCGTGCATGTGCTGGGCGCGCCGCTCTCCTCGGTTTGGAAGATCGACATCGAGCCGCTGTCGTTCACCGAGTTCCGCAGCGACGGCCGCCGCTGGGTGCTGCACGCGAGCGGAGTCGCCGGCGCGAGATAGCGCCGGAAACAGCTTTTCTGCTGACCTTGGGCCGCGGTGAAGACGAATCCTGCTGTTTCAGCAACCGCTAACGGAACGGAAACGCCTTGCTGCTATGGTGCTGCCCTGTGGCGAGGAGAGCCTTGCCTTAGGAGCCGCCGGATATGGCCAATTATCCCGAGACCGAGCGCCGTCTTCATGCGCGCGAATTCGTACTCAAGGAAGCCACGATCATTGCCGGTGCCGTCAGGATCGGCTGCTCGGTCAGGAATCAGCACGAGCAGGGCGCGGAGTTGCGCGTCGCCGCCGATACGGACATCCCGGAACGCTTCCTGCTCGAGGTCCCAGCCGACGATATGATCTATCGCGCCCTGGTGCGGTGGCGGCGCAACGATCGCATCGGTGTGGCGCTCTACAGCAACGCGCCGAGGGGCTGACGCGTGGTCCTCGGCAATTCGTGACTTGATCCTGTCCGGATGGAATGCAACCCGGCACATCGGGAACGCAACCGCGGCGCGTGCGTTCATGAGGGCCGATCAACTGGGATTTTCGCGCATGAGCAGGACAGCCGTTTGGGTGGCGCTGATCGCTATCATTCTCGTGGGCCTCTATTTGTTGCAGCACAATGGCATGATCAGATTCTGAAGCGGCGCAGCTTAGGCGCCGTTCGCCGGGTCAGCAGCAGCTGTTCTCTCCGCAGCAGGGCTTGCCCGCGGCCGCTTGGTCCTTCAGCCAGCGGTCACGCGGCTTGCAACTCGCCGGCCGTGGCGAAAGCTCGACCTCGATGGCGCCGCCAACGACGCTTGGCTGGGCCGCGCGGTGCAGTTCCATCGGGCGCACGCCGTCGCTGACCTCGAAGGTCAGCTTAGCCGACTGGTCGAGGGCCACGTGATCCGAGACCTTGCGGATGATCGCAGCGAACTTGCCGGCCGACATATGGACCGGCCCGCCTTCGTCCACGTCCCATAGCTGGACGAAGATCTCCGACCAGGATTCCGGATTGGCCTCGCAATCCAGCGCCGAGAACTGGCCCGCCTTCACCTCGGTGACATGATAGCCCGGTTTAACCGGCCGCCCGTCATAGCGGAACACCAGTGGCCTGTCCTTGTAGTCGGCCAGCGCGCACAGCAGGTCGCCAATGGTCAGGTCGGAGGGGTCGATCGGGGCGGCGATTTTATGATTGTCAGAAGACAGCATGTCGGCTATTCCTCATTTCAACATTTCAAGGATTATTGAAACGTGGATGAACGTCAAGCCCTGATCGCCTTTGGCGCGCTGTCGCAGGAAACCCGCCTGCGCCTGCTGCGCCTGTTGGTCGTTGCCGGACCGGAAGGCATTTCCGCAGGCTCTCTCGCCGAACAGGTCGAGGTCTCCCCCTCCAATGTCAGCTTCCACCTCAAGGAACTGGAACGGTCCGGCCTCGTCACCGCGCGGCGTGATGCCCGCTCGATCGTCTACAGCGCCGAGTACGACGCGCTGTCCGGCCTGATCCGGTTCCTGATGGAGGATTGCTGCTCGGGCCGCCCGGAAATCTGCGCGCCGGCGCTTGCCGCGCCTTGCTGCCGGCCGGGCGAGGGGACCAGGCAATGACTGCCGCGCCCTTGGCCCAGCGGGGCAAACCGATGAGCGGCTTCGATCCATTGCGCCGGTTGGTCGCCGAAGCCCTGGGCACCGGTCTGCTGGTGGCGACGGTCGTCGGTTCCGGCATCATGGCCGAGACGCTGACGCACGATACCGCGTTGGCGCTGCTCGGCAACACGCTCGCGACCGGCGCCATGCTGGTGGTGTTGATCACCATCCTCGGGCCGATTTCGGGCGCGCATTTCAATCCCGCCGTTTCGCTGGTGTTCTGCCTCAACCGGTCTCTGCCTGCCCGCGATCTCCCTGCCTATATCGCCGCGCAGTTCGCCGGCGGCGTCGCCGGCACTCGCTCACCAACAGCTTTTCCGGCATCAGGCCGGCCGATCTGCCGGGCTTCATCGTCGCCGAGCTGCTCGGCGCGCTGATCGCGCTTGCGCTGATGGGCTGGCTGCTCAAGCCCGAAACCGTTCAGCAATCCCACCCCCTGAAAGCAGAACCATGACGGTCACGATCTACCACAATCCCGCTTGCGGCACCTCGCGCAACACGCTCGCCATGATCCGCGCCAGCGGCGAGGAGCCGGTGGTGATCGAATATCTGAAGACGCCGCCGAGCCGCGAGCGGCTGCTCGAACTGATCGCGGCGATGGCGATCACGCCTCGTCAGTTGCTGCGGGAGAAGGGAACGCCTTACGCCGAGCTCGGCCTTGCCGATCCGAAATGGAGCGACGACGAGCTGATCGATTTCATGCTCGCCCATCCGATCCTCATCAACCGGCCGATCGTCGAGACGCCGAAAGGGACAAGACTGTGCCGGCCGTCGGAGGCGGTGTTGCCACTGCTCGACAATCCGGTGCGCGGGTTCGTCAAGGAAGACGGCGAGAAGGTCGGCCACGAACCGGGGCAAGCCTGATTGGAAGCCGCCGCGCCCATCGCCCGCAACCGCCACGTCCTCGTCACGTCTCTGGGCATCACCCAGATCATCGCCTGGGGATCGTCCTACTATCTGCCCGCGGTCCTTGCCGCCCCGATAGCAAAAGATACCGGCTGGTCGCTCGCCTCGGTCGTTGCCGGGCTGTCCTGCGGACTGCTGCTTGCCGGGCTTGTGTCCCCCATCACGGGCCGGCTGATCCAGCGCCATGGCGGCCGTCCGGTGCTTGCCGCCGGCTCGCTGCTGCTGGCGGCCGCGCATTCGTTGCTGGCGACGGCAACCGCCTATCCGCTTTACCTGGTTGCCTGGCTGCTGATGGGCCTCGGCATGTCGAGCAGTCTCTACGACGCCGGCTTCGCCACGCTGGGGCGGCTCTATGGTCGGGCAGCGCGCAGCGCCATCACCAACCTGACGCTCTTCGGTGGTTTCGCCAGCACCGTCTGCTGGCCGCTCAGCGCCTTCCTGGTCGAGCATGGCGGATGGCGCGTCGCCTGCCTTTCCTATGCCGCGATCCATCTGGCAATCTGCCTGCCGCTTCACCTTTGGGTCATACCGCCGCCTCCACCCGCGGCGCACGCCCCGGTGAGAGGCAGGTCGAAAGAGGCATCCGCCACGGGCGGGACGCGGGCACGCTTCATTCTGCTTGCCTCCATCCTGACAGTGGCCGCGATGATCGCATCCACGCTCTCCGTCCACCTGCTGACGCTGCTGCAATTGCGGGGCCTCGGCCTGGCGGCGGCAGTCGGTCTTGGCGCCCTGGTCGGCCCGTCACAGGTCGGCGCGCGCGTGGCCGAGCTGCTGATCGGCCGCAACCGGCATCATCCGATCTGGACGATGCTGGCATCCGTATCGCTGCTCGCGGCCGGGATCTGGCTGCTTCTTGTAGGCCACGCATTCATCGCGCTCGCCCTGATCCTCTACGGCGCGGGCAACGGCATCCACACGATCGCGCGCGGCGCGCTGCCGCTGGTGCTGTTCGACCCGCAGCAATACGCCGTCCTGATGGGCAAGCTCGCAACGCCGAGCCTCATCATCCAGGCGGCGGCTCCTTCCATCGGAGCGCTGCTTCTGGGC
>NZ_RZRX01000140.1:0-16643 GCF_003997405.1 Mesorhizobium sp. M2A.F.Ca.ET.042.01.1.1 | reverse complement strand
CAGCCTGCTCGAGGCACTGCAAGGCTAGAAGCAATTCCGCCTGCAATTGCGTAAGACAAACAAATTTGGAGTGGACCGGCGACCCGCCCGAGCTGAGCCACTCCAGGCGCACGCCGTTTTCGCACCGCACCTAATACCAAAGTCATAATCCCATCGTCGCGGTGCCTTTCGGCCGTCATTTCTGTCATTTTTTGCTTCGTTGGCTGTGTTTTCGAGTCTGCGTTCGGAGGAGTGCGGCGCGCAGCCATCGAGGACAGACGGGATCTCACGGGAGGATATACAAATGGCAATGGCATCGGCCGCCGGCGGAACCAGCCGCGGCATGACGCGGGAGGAGAAGAAAGTCATCTTCGCCTCGTCGCTCGGCACCGTTTTCGAATGGTATGATTTCTATCTCTACGGTTCGCTGGCCGCCTTCATCGGCTCGACCTTCTTCAGCCCGGCGATCCCGGAGGCGACGCGCAACATCTTCGCGCTGCTGGCCTTTGCCGCCGGCTTCCTGGTGCGCCCGTTCGGCGCGCTCGTGTTCGGCCGCATCGGCGATCTCGTCGGCCGCAAATACACCTTCCTCGTCACCATGACGATCATGGGCCTGTCGACCTTCCTGGTCGGCCTGCTGCCCGGTTACGCAAGCTGGGGCATCGCGGCGCCGGTGATCCTGATCGGGCTCCGAATGCTGCAGGGCCTGGCGCTCGGCGGCGAATATGGCGGCGCCGCGACTTACGTCGCCGAGCATGCGCCGGACGACCGCCGTGGTTACTACACCTCATGGATCCAGACCACGGCGACGCTCGGCCTGTTCCTGTCGCTCATCGTCATCCTGATCGTGCAGGGTTCGCTCAGCAAGGAAACTTACGCGGCCTGGGGCTGGCGCATTCCCTTCATCGTCTCGTTTATCCTGCTCGCCGTTTCGGTCTGGATTCGGCTGTCGCTGTCGGAGTCGCCGACCTTCCAGCGTATGAAGGACGAGGGTAAGGGCTCGAAGGCGCCGCTGACGGAGGCGTTCGGCCAGTGGAAGAACGCCAAGATCGCCCTTCTGGCGCTGCTCGGCCTCACCGCCGGCCAAGCCGTGATCTGGTACAATGGCCAGTTCTACGCTCTCTTCTTCCTCACCAACGTGTTGAAGGTCGACGCCCAGTCGGTCAACATCATGATCGCCATCGCGCTTGCCATCGGCTCGATCTTCTTCGTTGTGTTCGGCTGGCTGTCCGACAAGATCGGCCGCAAGCCGATCATCATGGCCGGACTGGCCCTGGGCATCGTCTGCACCTTCCCGCTGTTCAAGGCGTTGACCTCGGCCGCCAACCCGGCTCTGGCCACCGCCCAGCAGAACACCCGTGCGACGGTGACGGCGGCGCCCGGCGACTGCAGGTTCCAGTTCAACCCGGTCGGCACGGCGAAGTTCACGACATCCTGCGATATCGCGACCTCGTTCCTGACCAAGAACTCGGTGCCATACGACGTTGTCACGACGGCCGCGCCTGGAACTGCGGCCACGGTCAAGATCGGCAACGAGACGGTGGAGTCTTATGACGCCGTTGCCGCCGGCGATCAGGCCAAGGCCAAGGAGGGGGCTTTCCAGAAGGCGGTGAACATGGCGCTGAAGGACGGCGGCTATCCGCTGAAGCGCGCCGCGGCCAAGGTGGCGGACCAGAAGCTCGATGCCTTCATCGCGGCCAATCCGGAACTGAAGCTCGATGCAGCCACGATCCGCGGCGGCGAGAAGGCCACGGTCCCGACCGAGCAGGCGATCGCCGACAAGGTCCTGACCAAGGACGAGGCCGCCGGTGCGACGGAAGTCACGGTCTACACCATACCGGGCGGCGGCGCGTTCGCCATGTTCGCCGATCCGGCGGCCATCAACTGGCCGATGACCATCGGCATCCTGTTCATCCTGGTGCTGTTCGTGACCATGGTCTATGGGCCGATCGCCGCGATCCTGGTCGAAATGTTCCCGACCCGCATCCGCTACACCGGCATGTCGTTGCCTTACCATATCGGCAACGGCTGGTTCGGCGGCCTGCTGCCAGCGACCGTGTTCGCGCTCAGCGCCTACAAGGGCGATATCTACTACGGTCTCTGGTACCCGGTGATCATCGCGGCAATGTCGCTCATCATCGGCATGATCTTCGTCAGGGATACGCTCGGCACCGACTTGCACGCCAAGGACTGACCTCGGTCATCTGCTCGACAAAAAAGCCCGGCGCGAGCGATCGCGCCGGGCTTTTTCGTCCACAAAACCTAATGCATGTCGCCCAGAAGTGGCGTAGCGGTTCTGGGACAACGACATGCATCAAAACAAAGACCTAAAGCGCGTGGCCTGAATCCGTTTCAGCGCGACGCGCTTTAAGGGCGATCAGCTCTTGCGCTGATTTTCTTCCTCGACGGCTGCTTCGTGGTACCAGCCATCAAAGTCGGCGTGCTCGCCGCGAAGCGTCGCAAGCTCTGCCGCGAATTTCGCCTTGGCGCCTAAATTTGAGGCAGACTTGCGCCCTGCCAGCGGGAACATCAGGATTTTTGCCGACGGACGCGGTTGCATGACCTGCATTGGCGACCTCCTTGCTTGTCTAGGGACTTGCCGATTCAACTTAGCAGCCAAGATAGGTTCTGCGATTCATTTAGGCAATATGCCTACAAAAAGATCATTATTTGCCAATTATTTGTGCAGAAATATCGATTGAGCGATCCGAGCGCATTATTGGGGCGGCTAAGCAAAATCTACGTGTTGTTTTGAGCATTTTGCCGCACCCGCCGACGGCGGAGTGGCATACGAATTGCTTTTTAACCATCGGCAGGCCGGCAAGCCCGGCCATGCGTTGACGCCGCTTGCGGTGTCCTAGCAACGAGAGGCACTGGAATGACCAAATACAAGCTCGAGTATATCTGGCTCGACGGATATGTCCCGACCCCCAGCCTGCGCGGCAAGACCCAGATCAAGGAGTTTGCCGAGTTCCCGACGCTCGAGCAGCTGCCGCTGTGGGGCTTCGATGGCTCGTCCACCAACCAGGCCGAGGGCCACAGCTCCGACTGCGTGCTGAAGCCCGTCGCCGTGTACCCGGATCCGGCCCGCACCAATGGCGTGCTGGTCATGTGCGAAGTCATGATGCCGGATGGCGTGACCCCGCATGTCTCCAACAAGCGCGCCACCATCCTCGACGACGAGGGCGCCTGGTTCGGCTTCGAGCAGGAGTATTTCTTCTATAAGGACGGCCGTCCGCTCGGCTTCCCCGAGAGCGGCTACCCGGCGCCGCAGGGCCCGTACTACACCGGCGTCGGCTACAAGAATGTCGGCGATGTCGCCCGCACGATCGTCGAGGAGCATCTCGACCTCTGCCTCGCCGCCGGCATCAACCATGAAGGCATCAACGCCGAGGTGGCCAAGGGCCAGTGGGAATTCCAGATCTTCGGCAAGGGTTCCAAGAAGGCCGCCGACCAGATGTGGATGGCTCGCTACCTGCTGCTGCGCCTGACCGAGAAATACGGCATCGACATCGAGTTCCACTGCAAGCCGCTGGGTGATACCGACTGGAACGGCTCGGGCATGCACGCCAACTTCTCGACCGCCTATATGCGCGAAGTCGGCGGCAAGGCCTATTTCGAGGCGCTGATGGCGCAGTTCGACAAGAACCTGATGGACCACATCGCCGTCTACGGTCCCGACAACGACAAGCGCCTGACCGGTAAGCACGAGACCGCGCCGTGGAACAAGTTCTCCTATGGCGTCGCCGACCGCGGCGCTTCGATCCGCGTGCCGCACTCCTTCGTCAAGAACGACTACAAGGGCTACCTGGAAGACCGCCGCCCGAACTCGCAGGGCGACCCCTACCAGATCGCCTCGCAGATCCTGAAGACGATCTCCCAGGTTTCGACCGACGCTGTTTCGGCTGCCGCCTGATCATCGAGGGGCGGGCCTCGCCCGCGCCTCGTAAGTTTCAATTGTCGAAAGCCCTGGCGTTCTTCGCCGGGGCTTTTTTTGCATGCAAACAACCAGCGGGAATGTTTTGCCTCCCGCCGCCAGCGGCAGCAACGCCACGCGATTGAGCGCCGCGACCACTTTGGCATGACTGCTGCTTCTGCAGCGGCGGACCGGGCCGGATGCTGCATGGCTCCGATGGATTTGCGGAAAGGCGACAGCCCTCCGATGGACCGCCCATGCGAAAACCCCGGCGAAACGCCGGGGTCCGTCTTTGTCGCCGATGCGGAGAAGTTCGGTCGTCAGACCGAATAGTACATGTCGTACTCGACCGGATGCGGGGTCATTTCGAAGCGCATCACCTCGGCCATCTTGAGTTCGATATACGCATCGATCTGATCGTCGTCGAACACGCCGCCGGCCTTCAGGAATCCGCGATCCTTGTCGAGGTTCTGCAATGCCTCGCGCAGCGAGCCGCAGACGGTCGGAATCTTCTTCAATTCCTTCGGCGGCAGGTCGTAGAGGTCCTTGTCCATCGGCTGTCCCGGATGGATCTTGTTCTTGATGCCGTCGAGGCCGGCCATCAGCATGGCGGCGAAGCCGAGATAGGGGTTCGCGCCCGGATCGGGGAAGCGGACCTCGACGCGCTTCGACTTCGGCGAGGAGCCGAACGGAATGCGGCAGGAAGCCGAGCGGTTGCGCGCCGAATAGGCGAGCAGCACCGGCGCTTCATAGCCCGGCACCAGACGCTTGTAGGAGTTGGTGAGCGGGTTGGTGAAGGCGTTGATCGCCTTGGCGTGCTTGATGATGCCGCCGATGTAATAGAGGCAGGTTTCGGAGAGGCCCGCATATTCGTTGCCGGCGAAGGTCGGCTTGCCGCCCTTCCAGATCGACTGGTGCACATGCATGCCCGAGCCGTTGTCGCCGAACACCGGCTTCGGCATGAAGGTGGCCGTCTTGCCGTAGGCATTGGCGACCTGGTGCACGACATACTTGTAGATCAGCATCTTGTCGGCGTTGCGCACCAGCGTGTCGAACTTGATGCCGAGCTCGTGCTGGGCGGCGGCGACTTCATGGTGGTGCTTCTCGACGCGCACGCCCATCTCGGCCAGCACGGTCAGCATTTCGGAGCGCATGTCCTGCGCGGAATCGATCGGCGGCACGGGGAAGTAGCCGCCCTTGATGCGCGGGCGGTGGCCGAGATTGCCGGTCTCGTAGTCGGTGTCGTCATTGGACGGCAGTTCGGTGGAGTCCAAACGGAACCCGGTGTTGTAGGGGTCTGCCTTGTACTTGACGTCGTCGAAGACGAAGAACTCGGCTTCCGGGCCGACATAGATGGTGTCGCCGATGCCTTCCGACTTCATATAGGCTTCGGCCTTCTTGGCGGTGCCGCGCGGATCGCGGTTGTAGGCCTCGCCCGAGATCGGATCGAGGATGTCGCACAGGATGACCATGGTCGACTGCGCGAAGAACGGATCCATGTGGACGGTATCCGTGTCGGGCATCAGCACCATGTCGGACTCGTTGATTGCCTTCCAGCCGGCGATCGAGGAGCCGTCGAACATGACGCCATCGGCGAACATGTCTTCCTCGACCTCGACGACATCCATAGTCACATGCTGCAGCTTGCCGCGTGGATCGGTGAAGCGTAGGTCGACGAACTTCACGTCGTTGTCCTTGATCTGCTTCATGATGTCTTTGGCTGTCGTCATGTCATGTATCCCTGTGTGATGACGTGTTTTTGATGATGACGTTGCAGAAAGATGGGGGCGTCAGATGGCGTCGATACCGGTCTCGCCGGTACGGATTCGCACGACTTCCTCTATGTTGGAAACGAAGATTTTTCCATCGCCGATACGGCCCGTTTGCGCCGCTTTCCGGATGGCTTCGATGGCGCCTTCAACGGCTTCGTCGCCGAGCACCACTTCGATCTTCACCTTGGGCAGGAAGTCGACAACATATTCGGCGCCGCGATAAAGCTCGGTATGCCCCTTCTGACGGCCGAAACCCTTGGCCTCGGTGACGGTGATGCCTTGCAGCCCGGCCTCTTGAAGCGCTTCCTTCACTTCGTCCAGCTTGAATGGCTTGATGATCGCTTCGATCTTTTTCATGTAAAAAATGGCCTCCACTGCCAAGAAGACGGGTTGTGTACCCCGCTTGCGCCTCCATCTAGCACGAACCGTGCCAATCCAGAGGGGAGGAGACGGTACAGGGCGTTTTCGATTCCGCATCGGGCCCGGATGCAAATTCGCGTCATCCGCTGCGCCGGATGCGGCATGGACGCCCAAACCCTATACATCGCCCCTCCTCAATCCTGCATAAAAAATGGGCAGGAAGCGCAAATAGCAATCAGACCCCTCTCAGATGCGGCCGCATCTGCAAACGATGCGCGGCCGCGGCGGTTTGCTTCGAACCGAAAACTGGACAATGCTTGATCGCACGGAGATCGGCAATCCCATGCGCAATGAACTTCTATCGACGGCCGAAATGGCCGAGGCGGACAGACTGGCGATCGCGGCCGGGCCGCTCGACGGCTACGGTTTGATGCAACGCGCCGGCGAAGCAGTCGCGACCCTGGTGCTGGCGCGCCACCCGAGCGCGAAGAGGGCGCATGTGCTGTGCGGCCCCGGCAACAATGGCGGCGACGGTTATGTCGTGGCGCGGCTGTTGACCGAGGCCGGCGTCGATGTGGCTCTGTGGGCGTTGGGCGAACCGCGGGCAGGCAGTGACGCCGCGCTCGCGGCGGCTGCCTGCACCCTGGAGCGGCGCCCGCTGTCGGCCTTCACTCCCGAAGCCGGTTCGCTGGTCGTCGACGCGCTTTTTGGCGCAGGCCTGTCGAAACCGCTATCCGGCGACGCCAAGGCCGCGGTCGACATCGTGACAGCGATGAACCTGCCGGTTGTCGCGATCGACCTGCCTTCGGGCGTTTCCGGCGATAGCGGCGAAGTTCTTGGCTCGGCATTTCGCGCGGTCCTCACGGTGACCTTCGCGCGAAAGAAGCCCGGGCACCTGCTGCTGCCGGGGCGCGAGCGATGCGGCGAGATCGTGTTGGCTGATATCGGCATTCGCGACGAGATCATCAACGAGATCGCGCCAAGGACCTTCGAGAACCGGCCCGGGCTTTGGATCGCGAACTTTCCGGCGCCGGCGGTCGACGCGCACAAATACAAGCGCGGCCATACGAGCGTCTTTTCGGGCGGACCATCGGCGACCGGCGCGGCGCGGCTGTCGGCGCTGGCGGCCGCAAGAAGCGGGGCAGGGGCCGTCACCGTGCTCTCGCCGGCAAACGCCATGCAGGTCAACGCGGCGCATCTAACCTCCATCATGTTGCGCAAGGTAGACGCGATCGAGGATGTGCATGACCTGATCGGCGATCGCCGGCCGTCCAGCTTTGTCCTCGGCCCCGGCTTCGGCATCGGCGACAAGGCGCGCGATTTCACGCTCGCCGTGCTGGCCAGGAAGCGCCAGGACGGCGGCGTCGAGGGCCTTGTGCTCGACGCCGACGGCATCACGTCCTTTCGCAATGCGGCCTCGACGCTGTTCGAGGCAGCCGGCAAACCGGATGCGCCAGCGTTGATCATGACGCCGCATGAGGGTGAGTTCGGCAGGCTGTTCGCGGACATTGCGGGCGACAAGGCTTTGTCGAAGCTGGCCAAGGCGCGCACCGCCGCGCAACGCGCCAACGCCGTGATTGTCTACAAGGGCGCCGACAGCGTGATCGCCGCGCCGGACGGCCGCGCCGCGATCAACGGCAATGGCGCGCCCTGGCTTGCCACCGCCGGTTCGGGCGACGTGCTGGCAGGCATCATCGCGGGCCTCCTTGCCCAGGGCATGCCGGCCTTCGAAGCGGCTTGCGCCGGGGTCTGGATCCATGCCGAGGCCGGCAGCCGTTTTGGGCCGGGCTTGATAGCCGAAGACCTGCCCCTGGCCATGCTGCCGGTTCTTCGCGACCTGCTGGAAGGCACTGCCCGATGATTCGGACGGGGCTCAGATTCATTTTCCAGATGCTGCGTCGGCCAAGGCCGCGAGAACCCGCTCCTCGCTGACACCGCGTGTATCAAGCACCCAGCTCGGCGTCGAAATCGGCGGCTCGAGATAACGCACCTGATCGTTTACAGGCCCTGTCTCATAAGACCGATTTGATCCGAAGATAAGCACGCATGGTCCGCCCAAGGCTGCGGCCGCATGGCAGAGGCCCCCATCAACGCCGAGGAAGACGGTCGAGGCGGCGATCTGGCACATGGCGTCGGTCAGTTGCGGTGTCGACGTGAAATCCACCGCCTCCGGAAGCGCTGCCCGGATCTGCGCGGCGGCCTCGCGTTCTCGTGGGCCGCCGATGAGCCAAACCGACCAGCCGCGCCGGGCGTGATCCTTCGCTACCGAGATGAAACGCTCCGCCGGCCATGAGCGGAAGTTGGTGAAAGCGGACGTGTAAAGCGCCAGCGCCGGTCGCGCAGGGTCGATCCCGTGTCGGGCGCGCCAATCGGAAAGCTCTTCGGCCGAAATAGCCATTTGCGGCGCAGGCAACCGCATGCGGTGGGCTGGCTTTTCACCCAGCATCGCGATGGCGCAGACCTGTTCGTACAATCTGGTCTTGCGCGGACCGAACGCCACGAAGCTCTTCAGCCAGCCGGCAGGCAGGCGGTTGATGATGCCGAACTGGAATTCCCGTGGATAGCCGATGCGTTCCGGTATGCCGGCCAGCCATGGCACGAGCGCGGCCTTGGTGCTGCTGGTGAGCATATAGGCCGCCTGGTAGTTCTCCTTGCGGATTTCGCGCGCCAGACCGGCCCGTTGTCTCAGCCCGGGCTTCCAGTGCTTCTCGACAATCCATGTCTTGCGGATATGCGGCATCAACCGCGCCAGTGGCGCGGCAAGCGGCGAGGTGGCGACGTCGATCGGATGCCCGGGAAACTTCTCGGCCAGAATCTGGATTGCCGAATGGCAACGGATGAAGTCTCCGATCGCCGGCAAACAGAAGACTAGGATGGGACGCAACGGGCGCTACCTTTAGATCCGGAACAATCGCTACCAATGGCTAATATGACGGTGATTTGTCACGGAAGCGCTTCGCCATCAAGGATGCGCGCATAGAGTTCCAGATAGGCCTTCGCCGTCTTCTCGATAGGGAACCTGTCGGCGGCCGACTGGCGGCATCGTTGCGCCGACAGGCCTCCGATCTCAGCAAGACCGCGCCCGAACTCCTCGTCGGTTTGGAAGAAGCGCCCGGTATCGGCATCGACGGTTTCCACGAGCGCGCCGCGCGGTGTGGTGAGCACGGGAGTGCCGCACAACATCGCCTCGACCTGCGCCATGCCGAACGGCTCTTCCCACGAGATCGGGTTTAGAAATGCCTTCGATTCCCCAAGCAGGCGCAGCTTGTCCTGGCCATCGACCATGCCGTGAAAGCGGTAGCGGGCGGAAAGGCTCTTGAAAAACACGCCCTCGCGGCGCGTCTTGCTTCGGCCGAGCAGCTTCCAGCGCGAGCCGCCGGCGATATCAAGGATGAAGTCGAATTTCCTGGCAAGATCCACCGCGCGGTTCAGCCCCTTTCCGGCGCGCGCAATCGCCGCCATGAAGAAGAGATGATCGTTCTTCGTCACCGTCAGCCGGTAAGCGTCCACAGGAAACCCGTTGTAGACGAAGGTCTTGCGGCCATGCAGCTCGGCATGACGGGCGCTGAGGAAGTTCCAGTTGGGCTGCGGCCGCGGATAGTCCGGAAGGTGGCCGTGCTCGGTGTTGAGCGTCGGGTAGGGGACCTCGACTTTCCAGGCGTGGAGATTGACGATCTGCGTGTCGCGGGGGATCGCCGCCCTGCACTCGGCTTCGCTGACCGCATGCCTGACCTCGCACATCGGGTGCGACGATCCCGGCGCGGCGATCAGGACGACATGGTGCCCGAGCCTGACCAGTTCGGTGACCAGCCATTCGACCTGGCGCTGCGTGCCGCCATACCCCTTGGCCGGAATAAGGCTCTGAGCTGCAAGGGTTATGCGCATTTCTTGTCGGCGCGGCTTCTCACAACGGGATGTTGTCGTGCTTCTTCCAGGGGTTCTGCATGTCCTTGTTGCGCAGCATGCGCAGCGCGCGCGCCACCCGGCGCCGCGTCGAATGCGGCATGATCACCTCATCGACATAGCCGCGTTCCGCGGCGACGAAGGGCGACAGGAAGCGATCCTCGTAAGTCTTTGTATGGGCGGCGATTTTCTCCGGGTCACCGATGTCCTTGCGGTAGATGATCTCGACCGCGCCCCTGGCGCCCATCACGGCGATCTGCGCCGTCGGCCAGGCATAGTTCATGTCGCCGCGCAGATGCTTCGACGCCATGACGTCGTAAGCCCCGCCATAGGCCTTGCGGGTGATGACGGTGATCTTCGGCACGGTCGCTTCGGCATAGGCGAAGAGTAGCTTGGCGCCATGCTTGATCAGCCCGCCATATTCCTGCGCGGTGCCTGGCAGGAAGCCCGGCACGTCGACGAAGGTAACGATGGGAATCGAAAAACAGTCGCAGAAGCGCACGAAGCGCGCCGCCTTCCGGCTGGCGTCGGAATCGAGCACGCCCGCCAGCACCATCGGCTGGTTGGCGACGAAGCCCACCGTGCGCCCCTCGACGCGACCGAAGCCGGTGACGATGTTTCTCGCAAAGCTCTGCTGGATCTCGAAGAAATCGCCTTCGTCGGCGACCTTCAGGATCAGTTCCTTGATGTCATAGGGCTTGTTGGCGTTGTCGGGGATCAGCCGATCGAGCGACAGGTCGTGGTCCGTCACCGACTGGTAGCACTCGATCTCGGGAATCTCGGCCGTGTTCGACGCCGGCAAAAGATCGACCAGCCGGCGCATCTGCAGCAGCGCCTCGACATCGTTGTCATAGGCGCCGTCCGCAATCGAGGATTTGGTCGTGTGGACGGAAGCGCCGCCGAGGCTTTCGGCGGTCACCGTCTCGTTGGTCACCGTCTTCACCACATCCGGTCCGGTGACGAACATGTACGAGGTGTCGCGCACCATGAAGATGAAATCGGTCATGGCCGGCGAATAGACATCGCCGCCGGCGCAAGGGCCCATGATCAGCGAGATCTGCGGGATAACGCCGGAGGCGAGCACGTTGCGCTGAAAAATCTCGGCATAGCCGCCGAGCGCCGCCACGCCTTCCTGGATGCGCGCGCCGCCTGCGTCATAGAGCCCGATGATCGGCGCGCGATTGCGCAGCGCCATCTCCTGCACCTTGATGACCTTCTCGGCATGCGCCTCCGACAGCGAACCGCCGAACACGGTGAAATCCTTGGCGAAGATATAGACCGGGCGGCCGTTGACGGTGCCCCAGCCGGTGACGACGCCGTCGCCGGCAATCTTGGTTTTCTCCATGCCGAAATCGGTCGAGCGATGCTCGACATACATGTCGAACTCCTCGAACGAGCCCTCATCGAGGAAGACCTCGATACGCTCGCGGGCAGTGAGCTTGCCCTTCTTGTGCTGCGCCTCGATACGGTCCTTGCCGCCGCCCATGCGGGCAATCTCGCGGCGGCGTTCGAGTTCCTTCAGCACGTCTTTCATCGCTGGTTCCCCAAAACGGATAAGTTATTCGTGGTAATGGCGAGGGCAGGAGAGCGCAAGCACCCTCGTTTTGCTGCATTGCAACATGCCCCCTTGCATTTCGGGCCGGACTCGGCCATATGCAGGGACATAGGCGCTTGGGCCGGCTTGTCCGGCTTTCTCCACGAATGAGACTGGTTGCGTCTGTTTTCCCTCTTTCACATCGGCCTCGGTCGATCGGCAAGACGGCGAAAAAGCCCCGGGGCACGACGTCCGCGGGCACGACAGCGCAGCCGCGCGGACGTTTCCCGTCCGCCGCCTTGTCGTTTCCTGATATTTGTTTCGACGGCAGGTTGCGCCCTGCCGCCATCGACGTTTGCGGCGATTGCGCCGCTTGAAAGAAGATAAATTTGACCAACGAAAACACTCTCCCCAACAACGACGCTGGGGAACTCTCCGGTTTCGCGGCCCTTGGCATCGGCGGCGCGCTGCTGAAGGCTACGCTGGCCGCCGGCTTCACCGAGCCGAAGCCGATCCAGGTGCAGGCCATCCCGCCGCAGCTCGAAGGCCGCGACATTTTCGGCATCGCCCAGACCGGTTCTGGCAAGACGGCCGCCTTCGCGTTGCCGATCCTGTCGAAGATCATCGGCCTCGGCACCAAGCGCCGGCCAAAGACGGCGCGCGCGCTGATCCTGGCGCCGACGCGCGAGCTCGCCGTGCAGATCGAGGACACCATCAAGCTGCTCGCCAAGGGCGCGCATATCTCGACCGCGCTGGTGCTTGGCGGCGTCTCGCGCTTCAGCCAGGTGAAGAAGATCGCGCCGGGCGTCGACATCCTGATCGCCACGCCTGGACGGCTGACCGATCTGGTGCGGGAAGGCGACCTCATCCTTGCCGACACCAAATGGCTCGTCCTCGACGAGGGCGACCGCATGCTCGACATGGGTTTCATCAACGACGTCAAGCGCATCGCCAAGGCGACCGCGCCGGATCGCCAGACTGCGCTGTTCTCGGCAACCATGCCCGACGAGATCGCCGAGCTTGCCAAGGGCCTGCTGAAGAATCCGGTCCGCGTCGAGGTCTCGCCGCAGAGCACGACCGCCGCCGAGATCGTGCAGAGCGTGGTGCTTGCCCGCACAAGGCAGAAACGCCAGGTGCTGTCCAAGATGCTGGCCGACGAGGCGATGCGCACGGTGATCGTGTTCTCGCGCACAAAGCATGGCGCCGATCGTGTCACCAAGGATCTTGTGCGCGACGGTTTTGAAGCCGCCGTCATCCACGGCAACAAGTCGCAGAACGCCCGTCAGAAGGCGCTCAACGATTTCCGCGACGGCTCGGTCCGCATCCTGGTCGCGACCGACATCGCGGCGCGCGGCATCGACGTGCCCGGCATCAGCCATGTCGTGAATTTCGACCTGCCGGACGAGGCGGAAAGCTATGTCCACCGCATCGGCCGGACGGGTCGCAACGGCAGGGACGGCATCGCGATCACGCTTTGCGATCCCTCCGAGAATGCCAAGCTGCGGCAGGTCGAGCGCATCATCCGCATGAAGCTGCCGGTCGTTGCCGACCACCTCGGCAGCCCGGATCCGCAGCGCGACCCCAGGGAAAAGACCGAGCGCCATTTCGAGCCGGCCAATGACCGCGAGCATCATGGCGGCCGCCGCGATGGCCGCCGACCGGGCAATGGCGGTGGCAAGAAGCACTTCGCCGGCAAGCCCAATGGCGGGCGCGGACCGAAACCGCAGGGCGAACGCCCGGCGGCCGCCCAGCCGAACGGCGAGCGCAAGCCCGGCAGTTTCAAGCGCTTCAAGGGCAACAACAAGCGCCGCTTCGGCGGCAAGCGTCCGGCGAACCGCGCTGCTTGAGCCCATCAATTCTGATCGAGAAACGGCCGGAGCGAATGCTCTGGCCGTTTTTCGTTTCACTGGCCAGATTGCTGCTGCATCAACGCCTTAACCCAGACCACGATACGCTCCGTTAGAAAGCGTGTGGTCTGCGGCGACAGCACATCGCCGGCGATGACGTGATTGTCCGGATCGCCGGTATCGTCGACCGGCACCAGCTCGTGCGAACCACCCCAGCGCCTGGCGATCTCGCGCGTCCGGTCCGGCCGCACCACCTTGTCGGAATCCGAGAAGATGAACAGGGCAGGGATCTTCGCCTTCTCGACCGGCGCGGCATAGGCCAGCTCAGTGAGCGCCGCCATCGGCAGCACTGCCCTCATTGGATATTTCGTGGTCCAGAATTTTTCGTGCAGCGCGTTGCGTGCCGGGAAGCTGCGCTCCTTGCCGCCGACGAGTTCGGCGATCTGCCTGCCCCAGGGCATGGTCAGCAACTCCGCGCCGGAGGCCTTGACGCCGAAATTCGGCGATATGAACGCGATGGCCGCGACACCGTCGGAAGCACCCGGCTCTGTCGCTGCCCATGCCGCCAACGAGCCGCCGGTCGAGGTTCCGATGACGATCACCTTATCGCCAATTTCGCGGCCGATGGCCAAAGCCTCCTCATAGTCGTTGATCCACGCATTGACGCTGCCTTGCGCCATGGCCGCCCCGTTCTGGCCGTGGCCGGTCAGCCGCGTGTAGAAGAGGTTGGCGTCCAGTTCATCCGCAATGTCGTCCGGCAAGGGGCGGACCTCGCCTTTAGAGGCGGAAAAGCCGTGGATGTAGACGATGGCCAAAGGCGTCTTGGCGTGGACCATCGGATTCGCCCAGATGATCTCCTTGTCGAGCCCGTCGCGGATGTTGGGCACGGCAGCCTCTTCACGCGCCAGATAGGCCTGCGGATCGTCGCCGATCACCGACGGATTGAAGCGGATTGTGGTGTCTACCGGTACGCGCGGGCCAAGAAAGAAGCCGGCGACCAGGATGACTGCAAGGCCAAGCACCGCCAGCACGATCCGCCGCCCCATTCCAGTCTCCAAGCAATGATTCTCAACCTATGGCCGTCCCCGCCGGCAGGCAATCGCCGTTTCGCCGGCTTATGTCGCGCCGGTTCATGTCGCCTTGTCGCGGGACGGGTCTTTTTTGCCCGCCGGCCTGCGATCGAAATGCAGCGGCCGACCCCACCAGTGGGTGGTGAGCCCGATGACGAAGCGGCCGATCGGCCGCGGCAGCAGGCCGAGCAGCTTCACCGGCCAGCTTATGTGATACGGGAAGGTGACTTCGAAGCCGCCCTTCCTGATGCCGCGCGCCATGCGGCGCGACGCGCGATGCACAGGCATGAGGCCCGGCATCGGCAGCTTGTTCTTTTCGGTCAAAGGCGTGTCGATGAACCCCGGATTGATGACCTGGATGCGGATGTTCATCTTGTCGAAGTCGTATTTCAGCGACTCCGCCAAGATGTTGATCGCGGCCTTGGTGCCGCCATAGGCCGCCGTTGTCGGCCAGCCGGAATAGGCGGTGACCGATCCGACAAGAACGACATGGCCGCGTCCGCGTACGCGCATATGCTCGACTACAGGCACCACGCCGTTGACGATGCCGAAATAGTTCACGGCGAAGGAACGATGAAAATCGCGCACCACCAGATTCTCTCCGGGGGTGGCGATGTAGTTGCCGGCGTTGAACACGGCGAGCACGATCGGCCCCATCTGCTCCTCGATCGCGGCGGCCGTGCGGGCCATGCCCTGCTCGTCGGTGACGTCGCAGGGAAAGGACCTCACATGCCCGGACATTTGCGCCGTTTCGACGATCAGCGTGTCGGCTGGATCTTCCGGCAGCGACGTCACCGCCACGGCATAGCCTTGATTGGCGAGATCCTTGGCCAGCGCGCGACCAAGCCCGCTGCTGCCGCCTGTGATCCAGGCGACACCGTCTTTCGGATTGGCCCGGTAGAGTGTCATAGGGTGTCCTGCGGATGTTCCGGTTTGCTCTAGCGGCGGAGAATTCGGTTGAAAAGAGCGGTTTTGCACCTGGCACTGAAATGGTTGCGAGCGTTGCACCATCCGCAATGCGACTGGACCAGGCAAAATCTTGCCTTGAAACCGCGGCGTCCGGTTTTTAGGGTCTCGCCGCACACATGAAGGAATCCCACATGCCCCGTTCAGTGATCGAAGCGATCGGCAACACGCCCCTGATCCGGCTTAACAAGGCTTCGGAAGCGACCGGCTGCGAGATCCTAGGCAAGGCCGAGTTCATGAATCCGGGGCAATCGGTGAAGGATCGGGCCGGCCTGTTCATCATCCGCGACGCCGAACAGCGCGGGCTGCTCAAGCCCGGCGGGCTCATCGTCGAAGGCACTGCCGGCAACACCGGCATCGGCTTGACGCTGGTCGCCAAGGCGCTCGGCTACCGCACCGTGATCGTCATCCCCGACACGCAGAGCCAGGAAAAGAAGGACACAATCAAGATCCTGGGCGCGGAGCTCATCGAAGTACCGGCCGTGCCCTACAAGAACATCAATAACTACATAAAACTGTCCGGCCGGCTTGCCGAGCAACTGGCACGCTCGGAGCCGAACGGCGCGATCTGGGCCAACCAGTTCGACAATGTCGCCAACCGCGACGGTCATGTCCGCACGACGGCCGAGGAGATCTGGGCCCAGACCGGCGGCAAGGTCGATGGCTTCGTTTCGGCCGTAGGCTCCGGCGGCACGCTCGCCGGTGTCGCGCTGGGGCTCAAGGGCAAGAGCAAGGACGTCAAGATCGCGCTCGCCGATCCACTGGGCGCCGCCCTCTACAGTTTTTACACCAGCGGCGAGTTGAAATCCGACGGCAGCTCGATCACCGAAGGCATCGGGCAGGGCCGCATCACCGCCAATCTGGAAGGCTTCAGGCCGGACTTCTCCTACCAGATCCCGGACGAGGAAGCGTTGCCGATCATCTTCGACCTGATCCAGGAAGAGGGCCTCTGTGTCGGCGGCTCGACCGGCATCAACATCGCCGGCGCCATCCGGCTGGCGCGCGAGCTCGGACCGGGCCACACCATCGTGACGATCCTTGCCGACTACGGCACGCGCTACCAGTCCAAGCTCTTCAATCCGGAGTTCCTGCGCGGCAAGAACCTTCCGGTGCCGGGCTGGATGGAAGAAAAGGCCGACATTTCCGTGCCGTTCGAAAAGGTAGCATGATGGCGCACAAGACGGAGGCGCTGTTTCGCGACGACGCCTATCAGACGACGGCCGAGGCCGAGGTTGTCGCCATCAACGATCGGGGTGGCATCCTTCTCGACCGCACCATCTTCTACGCCACGTCGGG
>NZ_RZRX01000013.1:0-51753 GCF_003997405.1 Mesorhizobium sp. M2A.F.Ca.ET.042.01.1.1 | reverse complement strand
GTTGCGCCTGTGGCGCCGGTGGCCCCTGTAGCACCTGTATCGCCCGTAGCACCGGTCGCTCCGGTCGCGCCTGTCGCTCCAGTCGAGCCTGTTGCCCCGGTTGCACCCGTGGCACCGGTCGCTCCGGTCGTGCCTGTCGCTCCAGTCGAGCCTGTTGCCCCGGTTGCACCCGTGGCACCAGTCGCGCCGGTCGCACCTGTCGAACCAGTGGATCCAGTCGACCCCGTCGATCCCGTGGAACCGGTCGAACCCGTATCACCCGTTGCGCCCGTGGCCCCGGTTGCGCCCGTAGCACCGGTTGCTCCGGTTGCGCCCGTAGCGCCAGTCGCACCCGCTGGGCCCGTTGCCCCCTGGGAGCCAGAACTTGCGATTGTTAAAAGGCCACCATTGAAGTGATTGCCATCGTTGCCCGGAGCGCCGACGTTGTTGATGGTCGTGGTGCTGAAACTGTAACCTGGTTGGTCGCCCGGAGTGCCGGGGTCAGCGTCGGCGACCGGATCCAGCGTGCCGTATTGGCGAAAGCCTGAATCATATATAAGATAAGTATGAGTAATATCCGGAACCGTTATGGTGACGGCAAAAAACGGCGCCACGCCGTTAGCTGAGGAATTAAGAACAAACGTTCCGACGATCGTATCGTCAGCAACGGTTGCTGTATTATTTGTATCAATAAGATAGTAGGTATTAATACTTTTACTGCTGCCAGCATCTGTAAAACCCGCAAGTGTAAGATCACCCGATGCTAGTACCCCTGAGTAATCCTCTACGCCTGCTGAAGTTATTGGTGGCAAGGGCGAGGTCGCATATTGCGGGAATTCCCAGGACCCCCCCAGATTCGCCGCCCCAACCAGCGACCTCGATGCACGAATGTCCGCGCCTACAGCTTCTTCCAGTGCCTCGAGGAACTTTTCGCCGACATTACCCAATGCCGTTGCGCAGCTCCACAGCCGCAGTTGGCCATCCGCGGCGAGCGCTTTGCCAATGGCGGCAAAGTCCTCGCCGCCTTCCTTAAACGTAGCGGCAGACCATTCTCCTGCAGCGAATTGGACGCATCCCGGTACGCCGTGGGCCATGACGTGAACGGCGTCGAGCCCTTTGTGGCCATCGAGGGCAGCGGCAATCTGCTGCGCCGGCGGCCGGCGATCATCCAGCAGGACGGCCCGGACTTCCGGCCTCAAATTGCCGAGAACAGTCTGCCGGTCGGAGACTGAGGGATCCACAAAAAGAATTTCAGAGGCGCGGGCCATAGCTGGCTCCTGTGGCTTCGAATTCAATTCAAAGGGGAATCCGCCCACCGATTTGGCAGGCGAGAGGTGGCAATGGGATTGGACGCGATCACCTCGCTGCCGGCCCGACAGCACCGTCGGGCCGAGGAACGACAGGTGTTTCCACGCGCAGGAAGCTAGCGACCTGGAAATTGCCGCCGTCGTCAAACGTGCCGATCGCCAACGCGCCGGCGGTGCTCGGGACCTTGACGTTAAGGGAGACAGCGAGGCTTCGCTTGACCGTCTTGGGAAGGTTGACTTGACCGACGATGGCACTCTTGGCCATGTCGAGCACGAAATACGTCACGTTCTCGGTATCGTCGCCGATGGGCAAGACACCCCGAACAGCAACATCCATGACGGCAAAGCCTGCTGTATAGCTCATCACGTCCTCCTCGATCCGTTGCGGCTCGCGCCGCCGTTCTGTCGTTTCGTAGCTTTGGGTTTCAGTCAGCAGCCGAGCAGTCGCAGCCAGGCCCGGCTGACCACGGTAGCGGGAACAAAAGATCGTCCAAGTTCATGAAGGCGCTCCCGTGCCTGGATGCCCTGAGGGCAAGTGGCTACCGGTGGCAGAGCGACCGGGGCGGCGGGCAGCTTGGCTCGAATGAGCCTGGGGCATGTCGAAGCGCGAACCCGCTTCGACGCGACGCCGCTTGGTGGGCGATACTAACCGAACCACTGTCAACTCCATCACGCGTGCCGAGATATCTCGACGAGAAATGCAAGGAGCCGACCGCTGGCACGAATATCACCTGGGAGATCAAGGCCTGGAATACAGATTTCAGGCCAATCGAGGGAACGTTCGCTCACCACAAGCACCAACCCACTCGGGGGTGAAGTGGCTTTGCTCCCAGTTCGTTTCCTCGCTTCGCGGACACGTGCGGACCGGCAGCCCCTCCCGCCTAATCCGCAGCTACTCTCAGTTGCATTAGATATTAGTAGATGCGAAATTTATAAAATTGTAAATGGCTTGGTTTACACTTTATGAATAGAAACTCGGTTGACAGAGCCTCGCCAGGCGCCATCGAAATAGCAACTCTGGGGTCCGAACCCGTTGAAAAACCGGGGCTTAAATACGGCCATTTCGCTCGCGAAAAATTGAGCACCATCATACAAATGGCTGAGGCTTTAGGGCGATGGCGCATGAAGGCTCGATGAATCTTCATCTGAAAGGATTGCTGTCCTGGATGGTGCAGGGGTGCAACTATAGTTGGGTCGGCGGGGATTGGCGTGAGCACCATCGGTCTGTGCATGATCGTCAAGAATGAGGCGAAGGTCATCCTGCAATGCCTCGCCAGCGCGCTGCCGCTTGTCGATTATGTGCTCATCGTGGACACGGGCTCCACCGATGGCACGCAAGACCTCATCAGAGGCTTTCTCGCGCAGAACAATGTCCACGGAGCCGTCATCGACGAGCCATGGCGGGATTTTGCCTATAATCGCAGCTTCGCCCTTGAGCGGCTGCGTGAAGTGCAGACCGTCGACTATGCGATGATCATCGATGCGGACGATACGCTGATCCTGGATCGCGACTTCGAGCCAGCCGTGTTCAAGTCCCGGATGGAACACGATCTCTACGATGTCGAAGTGTGCCATGGAAATATCTCGTTCTATCGCCCGCAGATCTGCCGCAACCGCTTACCCTTTTCCTTCAAGGGTGTGCTGCACGAATATCTCGAGGCTCCGCCTGGCCCCATCACACGCCAGAATGCCGAGGGATTTCGCATTACCACGGGACGTGGGGGAGCGCGCAGCCAAAACCCACGAAAATACCAGGATGATGCTGCGGTGCTGGAGAACGTGCTCGCAACCGAGACCGATCCGTTCCTGATATCGCGCTACACCTTCTATCTCGCGCAAAGCTATCGCGATTTCGGTGAACGCGAGAAGGCGCTGGAACAGTATCTGAAGCGAGCAGAGCTGGGTTTCTGGAACGAGGAGGTCTATGTGAGCCTGCTCGAGGCCGGGAACCTGATGGCGGCGCTCGGCAAGCCATTCGAAGAGGTCGTCGCGATCTATGAGCGCGCGACCCAGACAGTGCCGGCACGCGGAGAGGCGCTGCACGCGGCAAGCCTCTACTGCCGCAACCACGGCCGGAACGCGCGAGGACAGGAATTCGCGCGTCGCGGCCTGGACCTCACCGAGCCGACCGGCCTCTTCGTCCAGCCCTGGGTCTATGACTACGGGCTGCTCGACGAGTTTTCGGTCAACGCGTATTGGGCGGGCGCGTATCGCGAGTCGCTCGACGCGTGCCTGAAGCTGCTTGCCTCCGACAAATTGCCGCCGGACATGCTGAAGCGGGTGGTGGCCAATGCGCGTTTCGCGACCGAGAAGCTCGAGATCCGCGAGCCAGCAGTATTGGGAAGACTTGGCGCGGAAAGCCTGGTCGAGCAGCACGCGCTGATTGCGCAGCGATCGTTGCGCTCGCGGCTGGAGGTCGTGCCGCGTGTCCTGGTCGCAATATTGGCCAAGCAGAAAGAGCCAGCGCTGCCGCTTTACCTGGCGTGCATCGAGTCGCTCGACTACCCGAGAGAATCGATCGTCCTCTACATCCGCACCAACAACAACACCGACAAGACCGAGCAGATCCTGCGCGAGTGGCTGGAGCGCGTCGGCCACCTTTATGCGGCGGTCGAGCTCGACACTTCGGATGTCAATGACCGGGTCGAGCAGTTTCGCGAGCACGAATGGAACGAGACACGCTTCAAGGTGCTTGGCCAAATCCGCAACATCAGCCTGCGGAAAACCCTCGAGCACAATTGCGACTTCTATTTCGTCGTCGACGTCGACAATTTCGTGCGGCCGGCGACGCTGCGGGAGCTTGTCGCGCTGAACCTGCCGATCGTCGCGCCTCTGCTGCGCTCCATCTCGCCAGGCCAATACTATTCGAACTATCACGCCGAGGTCGATGCGAACGGATATTATCAACAATGCGACCAATATGGCTGGGTGCTCAACCGCTATGTACGCGGCGTTATCGAGATGCCGCTCGTGCACTGCACCTATCTTGTACGCGCCGATGTGCTGACCGAACTGACCTATGACGACGGCACATCGCGCTACGAATATGTCGTATTCGCCGACAGTGCCAGGAGGGCCGGCATCGTCCAGTACATCGATAACCGGCAGGTCTACGGCTACATTACTTTCGGCGATCACGAATACCATGTCAGCGGCGGGATCGAACGGGCAAGAGAGCTTTTGCGCGACGCGGGCGACGCGCCGCAATTGCTTAACGCAACGGCCCCGGCGCCCGCTCCGCTGCTGGCGCGGCCCGAGCTACCGGACTCGCTGAAGATCCATCTGATCAATCTTGACCGCAGCGTCGATCGCTGGAACCGGTATCAGAGTCACAACTGGCACCTGATGCACAATACGGCTCGCATATCGGGCGTTGACGGCACCTCCTTGGACAGGGCCGCGCTCATGGAGGAAGGCCTGATCACCGGGGATTGTCGGTACCCGCCGGGGACGCTGGGATGCGCTTTGTCTCACATCGATCTGTGGAAGCGTGCGGTATCGGAAAACAGGACGATAACCGTCTTTGAGGACGACGTCCGAGCATCGTTTCGATTTATCGAGGAATCCGCAGAGATCATGTCCCGGGCGCCGACCGGCTGGGACATGATACAATGGGGCTATGTTATCGATCCGTCTTTTCTCTGGTTGGACTTTGGCTTTTCGAAAGCCAAGCTGGAGTTCTACGATCGTCGCTACACCAACAGAACTGCGCTGTTTCAGTCCGACAAGTTCCCCAGATCGCTCATCCGGACCGAGCATTCGTTTGGGCTGCAAGCCTACACGATCACGCCAAGAGGCGCGCGCATTCTCCTGGAAAAGTGCCTGCCGCTGCGACACCGCCTCATCGCATTCCCTGGGACGGACGTAATCATCGATGATACCGGCATCGACTGCGCGATGTGCGCCGCATATGGCTCGATGCAGGCCTACCTCTGCATGCCGCCGCTGGTGATCGTGGACGACGAGCAACTTTCGGATCGAATAGCGACGGACAAGAAGTGAAACTGCAGCCGACATAAAAGCAGCGGCGTAGCGGTCCGTTCGGAAATACAGGAAAGGCTATGCGAATAATCGCCTCGATGACCACCATTCCCTCGCGAATTGATCGAATTGGTCCGGCGCTTGAGAGCGTGCTCGGCCAGACTGTTGCTGTCGAGCATGTCGAGTTGAATGTTCCATATGTATGTGTGCGTACTAATGAGCCATACACCGTGCCGGCATGGCTCACCGAAATGGAGCGGGTGAAGATATTTCGCACCGACGATTACGGCCCGGTCACAAAGATCGCTCCGACCCTGCTGCGCCATGGCAACGAGAAGGAGACCTACATATGGTCGGTAGACGACGACTTTGCCTATCCGAAAAATCAGCTTGCGCTGCTCTGCAAAGGACACCGCGATACTGAATATCGCATTCTGGCACGGCATGGCGGGGACTTCAATCCAGACGGCAGCATTACGTTTAAATACGGGGAAATGCAGGTAGCGATGTTCGAAGGATTCGGCACGGTCCTCTATCCTCCTGCATGCGTTGGCGACGACTTCCTGGAGTATGTCCGCAACACTTCGAGCGACATGGACTGCCGGCATAGCGACGATATAGTCCTGTCTCTATATTTTGCTTCTCGCCGAATTCCCATTTTCATATGGAATTCACCGACCGAGACAGACCCTTTTTATCCTACCGGCTCCCTTCCTTACTCGTCGGAAGGGGATGCGATCCATTTACAAAGCGGGGGCAATCTGGAACGCTACAAGCGAGTGCTGAGCGTCTTGAAGCCAGGGAGAGGCTAGCGGAAGACATAGGCGTGCCCGTTAGATATCGAGTGGTTTGGCATCGCCGTCGATGGCTGCATCGGCCAGGACGTCAATCTCCAAGAGTTTTGCGCCGCCTTCACCGATACGGTGGAACCCCCAAGGCTTCGCCGATAACCTCAAATTTTTTCTTTGCTGGCGACGCGAGCGCAGCAATCCTGTCGCGCCTCTTGGTAAAAAGCGCGTCGAACTCGACCGCATCGCCATCGAAGTGATTTACTTGCGTGAGCTGGCGCAAGGCAAAACCGAAATCGCCAAGAACGTCGACTATGTCACCGAGCAGCTTCTGCCCTCGATAGATTGGGACGACATGGGTTTCCAGCTCGATAGCCAGGCAGCATTCCAAAAGATGCCCAAAACCAAGCAGAACTTCGTACTCGAAGCCTTGGACATCTATCTTTATGACATCCGGCGTCGGAACCACGCCTGCGCGGAACAATTCGTCATACCGGACGCACTCGACCTGTTGTGTGCCGACGACTTCAAAGACCCGACCCACAGGGTAGTGCTGCAGTATCTCGAAATTAGGCTCTCGCAGCGATGAGCAAAAGGATCCGGCGGTGACGAACAGTTTTTGCGGGCCAGATGTATTTGCCAGCGCCTTTTCGACCACTTGTGCACCAGGTATCCGGCTGAGCGTCTGGCGAATCGCCATGGCCTCTGACGCCAGGGGCTCAAAGACGACAGGCGTGATTTCCTCGGCCCGCAGCATCCATTTGAGTTGCAGCCCTCCCTGACCGCCAACATCGACGAGGGTGATCCGTTCATCCGCCGGCGTGCGGGATAGCTCGCCGTAGGCGTCAAACGTTTCAACAAGAACACTCAGCAGCGCAAACTGCTCAAGTCCGGTTCCGGCATAGACCCCACCGCCGTTTTTGGAACAGCCTATAGAGAGTGACCCGTGACGGCTCAGGAAGGTCGCGTCGACCTCAAATGCGCCGTCCGCAAGTGCATTGGCCGAAAGGTCGGTGCCGACACCCCTGTTCACAATCGTGCCGTCGGACGCAATTTCAGCAATGTCCAGCCCACCATAATGATGGATATAGAAACTGGTGGTTGTCGTGGGGAGGAATTTGACAACGCACCTCATACGAACCTTTCGATAGAGAAAGGCCGGGTCGTAGAGGCGTAGAAGATGCCAATCATAGCGGATGCTGTCGCGAACGACCAGAGCGTCACCATCCACGCTCGCTGAGAGTTCGTGGGCGATCTCCCAGCTTGAGAGAGCATCTCCAGCGTAGGATTTGGAGAATATCGCCTCGCCCACCTTACGCCCCTAGCCAACACGCCGGCCTGCAACCTAGACCTTCAAATGACTGCGGAACAAGCTGGGGGGGCTTCCATTTTTCGCCGAGCGGGACAAATACAGGTTCGATGAACATGGTGGCTCCAGGCCAAAAGTTGCGGCGACGAGATTTGCTGGCTTCGCTCGTCGGATCGGTCGCCGGCGCGCTGGCATCGGCATCGTTGGCTCATTCGGGTGGTTGGAGGACGTTCCAGGCGGCCATGCGCTCCCAGTTTAACCAGGCCGGCCCGCGGCCGACCCTCGCTACTGCCCCAATCGAGCTCGCCGGCGACTGGGGACGCATGCTGGAAGGAGCAGCCGTTCAGGTCGTCGAACGTATGCGGCAAGCCTGTTTCGACGGTGTGCTCCTTCTCTCCGATCGCCAGCCGACGCGACTGCGTGTCGAGGAGCATACCACCGGTCCACCCGCCATCTGGCTGCACCCCGACGGCAGCGGGATGGCATGGACCATAGTCGATATCGGCGAACGCGATTGGTCAAAGCTTGCCTACCAGTTCGGGCATGAGCTCGGCCATGTCTTTGCCAACAGCTGGCAGGCCGATGCCAAGCCTGCGCCGCCTTGCCAATGGCTGGAGGAAGCAATGGTGGAGGCCTTCTCCCTGCGGGGCCTGAGGCGCCTGGCGAAGAGCTGAAAACAAGACCCGCCGTTCGCTGGAGATAACGCCTTCGGCGATGCCATTGCCGAATACCGCCGGAACATCATCAAAAGCTATGAGGCCCTCGCCGACTCGCAGGGCCTCGGCGATCCTGCAGCTTGGTTTGCCGGCCACCGCAATGAGATCGAAGTTCCAAGGCTCAATCCATTCGCACAAGCGATGTCCTTGACCATTCTAGCGGAATACGAGCGGGTTCCACAATCCGTCGAGGCCGTTGGCGCACTCAATCGCTGGCCTGGTCGGAGCGGCATTCCAGTCGCCCAATATCTCCACCGATGGAAAGGCAGCTGTGCCGAGTTGCATGTGTCACCTTACCTGCCGCTCCGCTTAGGCGAGCTTTTGCGAATATCGCCTAGCGCCAGGTGATAACGATGCCGGACTGAGAACCAATCTTCGGTATCGATCTGGCGTGCTTTGCCGTACGTAACTGTCAGAGGCCCGGCGATTCCGACCGCCTGATCCGAGCGCGAGCTCACCGGTGCGGTCCGGCACTGGGGCAGCACGAACCGCCTGGGACGATGCCGCCATCAGCGTCAGATAGCCTTCTGCACGGCTTACTGGCTATTCAGGGGCAGCTTGGCGAACTGGCGCACCGTCATGCCGCAGCCGACGGCCAGGACCGAGGTACGCCCGGCTGTCGTCTCACATGCGGCCCAAGCGCCGCTATTGCCAAAGTTTGGCATGCCGACGGCTTCGACCTCGATCTCGGTCACACCCGCGCATCCTGATGGTGCCGCATGGAATCTTGCCTAAGTCGCGACTTGTTCGCGAGCGTCATACTCGAAAGCGCCGTTTGGCGCCGCGGGAGAGAAGGCTGACTTCGGCTTCGGTCAGCGTGATCTGATAGCGCTGAGTGGAATTCTTCGAGTAGATGTCGTCAGCAATGGTCGAGACGGTCACATCACCGTTCTCGTCGATCCGCACATCCTCGATCTGCAGCGGCGCCGAGTATATGCATTTCGGTGATCCTGGCTTTCGCGCTGGCTGAGCAGACAATCGCAATGTGAAAAGATCCCTTGCCAGTAATTCGGCCAGCAATTCGGTCCCGAGATGAGACAGCTGAAAGAGCGCGAAGTTAAGCTACTCCCAGGTTCGTCCTTATGGATACGTGCCTACTACTTCGGTCGGGGCGTATTGTTTCGCCAGCCGGCGCCGCGTTCGCCCTCGACACCCAGCGCCGGTTAGGCCCGGCGGTCATCCATCAACCTACCCAACGGAACCGCCGGGCCGCCTTATCGGCGAGTGCGCCTCGCTGACGGCCCAGCGATTCCGGCCTACTGCCAACGAATGAGTGCCGATCCTCTCAGCAGAGACGTATATTTATACAAGCGGCGCCATGTACTGTTTCCGAGCCTTCGCCGGCTAGGCTCCGCGCTTGCTGGCCGTCCCCGCCAGCCTGCCGGCCACTCCCGACCTCCGTCGCCGACTGCGGATGTACCAGCGGCGACGGGGACCAAGCCCTGGGCCTTACGAAACAAGGCGTCCAACGTTTCCGCTGCTCTGGCGCCGCGGCGTAGTTTGTGAACTGCAGGTTCCGATCGTCGCGGCCGGCAGCGCAGCACTCGTGGCAATACAAGGTTTTCAGCAGATTCCAATGAAGGCAGGGCTGGCCTGGCCCGAACCGACTGCCAACGCGGCGACGTCGAGCACCGCCCTCCGCCTGCATGTGAAGCAGGCCACGGCCATGCTCGACGAGGACCACAGCCGTCACCTGGAAACGGCTCTTGCTGCTTCGCCGAGGCCGCCCAGCGGATGCCCGAAACTGCATTCGTCGCCGAGCACCAGGCTGCGCATGACGCGCCGCGGACACGGGCCGGCGACTTGGCGGCAGGCGGCTGGAAAGGGAATGGTGGCACCGATTTCCTGAGGGCCGGAATGACTGACTGGCTGATGCCCTCAGAGACCAAGCCCTCGATGCCTCCCGCACAAGCACTTGGACGCCGCACCGGGCACTAAGGTCCCGCGGATATCGTAGCGAACGCCCGCGACCGAGCGGCCAATTTCGTCGCCAAAAAGTGCGTCCGACAAGGACTGTCGGCGGCTCTGTCGTGAGAACGAAAAAAGAAGAGAAGCAGAACTTTCGTGTGCGATTTTTGCACACGACCTCTCGTAAGTGGCTGGTTTTGCTTAATTGTCCGTCCAATCCATCATGGGCGCAACGGCTACCCTATGCTCTTGATTTTTCATCATTTTTCAATTTAACTCAGTTTCTTAGGACCTGCCGAGTGCACACGAATTTGCGCCAGAATACGACCCTTTTCGCCAAGTTTCGATCTCTCAGTGCACACGGAGCGCGACGAGACACCGACCAAGTCTCGTGTAGCGCGCCTTAAAACTTTCGGGGAACTCATCGACGTCCATATCGGCGACATCTGCGATGTAGGCAAGTCTCCTCGCCGCTCCAAGGCCGCCGCCCTCGATATGCTCCAACGACACCTGGGGAAATGCAACATCGCGGCTCTCGATCGCGAACGGCTCATCCTATTTGGTCGTGAGCGAGCCGCCCAAGGTGCCGGACCGATGACGCTCGGCATCGATATCGGGTTTATAGAGCCTATCCTGTCTCATGCTGCGGCCGTCCACGGCCATGAAACGATCGACTGACATCGGCGTAGCATCCTCTCATGGCAGACTGCATAGGGTAGATCCCACAATGATCGGCAACTTTCTGCAAAAGGCTACGATGGAGGATGGTGAAATCGCTTCCTGGTTTCCGACCGACCCGAACACCAACATCCGATCAGCTTAGACACGTCTCCCCCTTTTGGACGAGCCCTCGATCCACGAGTCTCATTGACGAAGGACTATTGACCGATAGCTTGAGGCGAACTGAAAGTCGCCACCGGTTTGAAGCTATTGTTCGGGTTGCAACTTGCTGCATCTTTCCCACAGTCGGGGCATTGTCGAGAAGACAACTATTGCGGCGGCTAGCCCCACACCACTCGCCGGCGCAGCCGCAGGTCGGCTGCTCTTTGAAAACTCGCTATCGATTCTGAACAGGACCGGTGCTTGGCACATCGCCAAAGACCTTTGCCAGGAGTTCGTCCCGGAACACGCTCGGGTTCGATATTGGCGACTTGGCGCGTTTGCCCCCGAGGGG
Source organism: Mesorhizobium sp. M2A.F.Ca.ET.042.01.1.1 (assembly GCF_003997405.1). NCBI lineage: Bacteria > Pseudomonadati > Pseudomonadota > Alphaproteobacteria > Hyphomicrobiales > Phyllobacteriaceae > Mesorhizobium > Mesorhizobium sp. M2A.F.Ca.ET.042.01.1.1. The sequence continues at coordinate 40,591 of NZ_RZRX01000013.1, read as the reverse complement.
CTGGCGCGCAAGATCGCCGCCAGGCTGATGATGCTGGAAATCAGTTGGCTCAAGGACAGCCGACACTTCTTGATCGGCGGCAAGACCGCCGACCACGACACCAAGGTCTTTCTCGATCCGCTCTTTGTGCTGAGATCAGAGCTGACTGAAAAAGATATCGTGCTCTGCCATGACGTAGGCCCTTTGAGTCATAGCTTCCTGTATGACGCCGTGACGGTTGCGAATTATCGTATTGCGTACGAAAAAATTCGCAGACAAAGACCCGGGATTGTTTTCGTCAGCGATTGGTCAAAGGATAAGTTCGTTTCCCTCTACGGGCTAAACTTTCGATTTCTTACCACCATTCCGCTATACGTGCGTACAGGCTTGTTTGACGGACCCCTGGAGCCCCTTTCAGGTATCGACGGGCGGTTCTTCTTGACTGTCGGCGCTTTTGAAACACGCAAGAACCAGATCGCTGCGCTCGAGGCGTATCGGGACTGCAGGTTCCGCGAGCAAGGTGTGCAATACGTTCTTTGCGGTCCGCGAGGCGACGGACGTGAGAAGATCTTTGATCTTGCGAAATCGATACCGGGAGTTGTGATGCCGGGGTACGTTCCTGACAGCCAGTTGCGCTGGCTCTACGCGCACGCCGAGGCATTCGTTTTGCCGAGCCTCCTCGAAGGGTTCGGCATGCCCGCTTTGGAGGCCGCCTATATGGGGCTGCTCCCGATCGTCTCCGAAGGCAGCGCATTGGTGGAAGCCGTAGACGGCGTCTGCTTACAAGTACCACCCAAGGACGTGGCCGCAATCGGACAGGCAATGCGGAATGCGCTTTCACGAAGCTCAGCCGAGAAAGCGAAGACTAGCCGCGAGCTGCGCGAGGTCGCCTCACGCGCCTCGAAAGAGCGCTTTCTGCAGCGCTGGAGAAGCCTGTTGCAGGCGCGGTAGGAACAAAATTCCACCTAATTGCCCAAGGCGTGTCCATCGAAGTCCGATGTTTCGAGGCACGAAATACATCCCATATTAGGCGTTATCCAAAAGTGGTAGCCGTGCTGCATCAAAATTGGCAAATAGCCGACAACGTGACCGCGCTCTTACATTGAGTTTTGGGGTTACTATCTGCGCTGCAGCGTTCAATGTATCTCGACCAACATGCATCATTGCCAGGACATGAAAGCGTCGCCTGACCTCTTTCGGCGCGAAGCGCCTTGAGAATTCGCGCTAACGGAATCTAGATGAACACATGCGCCGACATCCATGTAGACGATCTGGCGGCGACGACGCCCGCTGCCACGCGAGGTTGGTTGTCCCGCAAGGAACGCCCGGCAAGCACGACTTCCACAATTGCCCTCTTCGGGAATTTTGGAAGCAACAATTTCGGCAATGAAGGATCGCTTCTTGCAATGGTGGAGTTCCTCCGCCGCGAGCGGCCCGATGCGAGGCTTTTTTGCATATGCACCGACCCCTCCGCCATCAGGGACTCACTTGGAATGCCCGCCATTCCAATCCGGCGATCCGGGCGCTTTGGTGAGCTATCGCATAAGATTGTCAGGACTCCTCTCAAGGTATTAGGGAGGGTTCGCAACCTCGCCAAGGCATTCCGAGATATCCGGCGCGCCGACGTCATGATCATTCCCGGAACGGGAATTCTTGACGACTTCGGTGAGCCGCCGCATGGGATGCCTCTTGATATCTTGATGTGGTGTTTCGCAGCACGGATGTCAGGCACGAAGGTGGCCTTTGCCAGCATAGGAGCCGGTCCTATTGGCCATCCCGTCAGCCGATGGCTGATGGTCTCGGCCGCGAAGCTGGCGCATTATCGATCCTACCGCGACGCCCGCTCGAAGGAATTCATGCGGAATGCGGGTTTGGACGTGGAGAACGACGCGGTTTATCCCGACGTCGTTTTCAAACTGCCTACCCCGAAGCCGGCCAATTCGGCGGAGTCGACCTCGGTCAGTTCAAGAACCGGCGTCCTGACCGTCGGCCTCGGGGTGATGAAATACGATGGCTGGTACGGATTTGCTCACGACGGCGGGGCAATCTTCGATCTCTATCTGGATAAACTGGCACAGTTCGTCACCCATCTGCTGGAACGCGGACATCGCGTCAAATTGCTGACGGGAGAAACCACCGACATGGAGGCCGTGGATGCACTGCTTGCACGGCTGCGCGTGGTCGCCGCCGGCTCTGCGTCGGAACGCGTATCCACCGGGTTGGTGAGTTCGCTGCATGATCTGATGGAAGAGATTTCCGAGACAGATATCGTCATCGCCACACGCTTTCACAACATCGTCTGCGCGTTGAAGATGGAAAAACCCGTTATCTCCCTGGGATATTCGGCGAAGAACGACGCGCTGTTGGCAGAGATGGGCCTCGATGAATACTGCCAGCATGTCGACACATTCGACGTCGAGGTGCTTATCGCCCAATTTGAGAAGGGCATCATCGAGACCCAGAAGATCAAAAACGCGATCCGTGCGGGTAATCTCGCTTTCATGGAGCAACTCGATCTGCAAGACAAGCGACTTCTGTCGGAAATTTTGTCGTGAACATGCTGCTGGCTAGCAGTTTCTGGAGACTCTGGGATGCCAAGTGTGGACGTCATAATCCCCTGCTACAACTACGCGGATTATTTGCCTCAATGCGTCGACAGCGTGCTCTCCCAAGGTGTCTCCGAGGTCAGAATTGTCATCATCGACAATGCCTCGACTGACAACAGTGTCGAGGTTGCAAGACATCTGGCTGAGTCGGATCCGAGAATAGAGCTCGTCTGCCATCCGGAAAATCTCGGCCCGCATGCCTCGTTCAATGAAGGGATCGACTTGGCACGCGCGGACTACTTTGTCATTCTGTGCGCCGATGACCTCATGCAGGCAGGATCTCTGAAGCGTGGGATCGAGGCGCTCGAACAAAACCCTGGTGCGATTTTTGTTGTCGGCGCCAGCACGCCGTGGGCGGGCCAAATGCCACCCGAACCGACGGACCAGCCTGAAGGCTGGAGCGTTCAATCCGGGCTGGACTATATAGAGCTCTGCTGCCAGGCAATCGGCAAGAATCCCGGGGTGCACGCAATACTGGTGAGGACTTCGGCGCAAAAAGCAGCAGGGCATTACCGAGCTTCGCTGAAGCACATGGACGACCTGGAGATGGCCCTCAGACTCGGCTGCATGGGATCGGTTGTATGCCTTCACGCGGCCTTGGCAATTCAGCGCCTACACGCTGCGAATTTGAGTAATGCTCTGTGGGAAGATCGTCTCAAGGATCTTCGGGAGCAACAGGCAGCCTTCGACAGCTTCTTTCGTCGGGAAGGGCGAAATATTCCGCGTTCTCTTGAACTACATCGCGTAGCGACACGGCGAACAGCTGAAACCGCATTTTGGTCGGCGGCTTCGCACATCTACAGAGGCAAGACCGCCGTTGGCCTTGGCCTGTTCAAATACAGCCTCAGCCTAAGACCATCATTGGCACTGATACCGCCGGTAAGCCACTTGTTTCGCACGAATGGTGCCCTCAAGCGGGTAGCCGAACTCTTATCGGCCGGAATTCGCTGAACTCGCAAGTCGCCGAGCGTTACTGCTCGTCGCTGCAAATGCCTGCCCTGCTACGCCGTTTCCCAGGGAAATTGCCGCAAGACCCGCAAGACAAGGCGCAATGTGCCGTAAGCAGCGGAAGCTGTCTTGTCGGACGGGCAGCAAACAGCCAGGGCCACCAAAAAATAGGCGTGCCAGAGCCGGTTACGAAAACATGCAGCCTCTTTGAACAGCGCTATGGATTTGTTTCGATATCCTGATCTCAGTGCGAGGCAGGCCGTCTCGTAAATATAATGCTTCCGCAACAGCGAGAGTTCGGGATCACTGCGATTTTGGTTCCAATGAAGCTGGTCAAAATATTGCAGACGATTAACGCGAAAAGCGTAGGCGTTCGGCCCCGTCGCAAGGTGATCTTCCTTGAGGGGATCGGAATGCAAACCATGTTCGTGTTTGCGTGCGGAAGGTAACGAGATGAAATTCGTGCGGAAATGACGAGCGAGTAATGCCTGGAAGGGATAATCTTCCGCGCTGCGCTTGGAGGCGTCGAAGCGGCCGACGAGCTCCAGCGCCTGGCGAGTCATTACCGTGGCCGGAAGCCAAGCGAAATACCCCCAACGCGTGTAGCGAAAGATGTGCCCCTGGTAAAGAAATGCTTCGGACGCTTCCCTGTCGGTCGAGCATCGCGTCGCCCAAGTTCCGAGCGCGCGCTTTGTATGAAAAACGCGCAGATAGTCGTCGGTTTGGCCATCCGGGAGTTCGAACGCATCAGAGCCAATCACGCGGGCTATGCTCCGATAACAATTGACGATCGTCCCCTTGATCATCCGATGGTCGGTATCGTCCTGAAAAAACTCGAAAGTAAGGTACTGATCGTCCGGAAATTCATTGAAGAAGGCAACCGATAGGGACAGGAAATGCGGAAGCCACTCGTCATCGGAATCGAGGAAAGCAATCAGTCGACCAGTGCTGGCTGCGATGCCGGCGTTGCGCGCGGCGGCCACGCCCTGGTTGCTCTGCCGAATTAAACGGATACGCGAGTCGAACTCAAAAGTCAGTTGCGCGGTGTAATCGGTTGACCCGTCGTCAACGATGATGAGTTCCCAATCTTCGAAAGTCTGCCCAATTATACTATCTATCGCGCGCATGACTGTGTCAGCGCGATTGTAGGTTGGTAGTATAATAGATACTTCAGCGCGGGGTCGATACATCAAAGATCACTCTCGAATGTTGCCTGCACCCCCCGGCGTCGTGGCATGTTCGAAACGGGTAAGTCACCGTCTACTGTGGCAATGCGCCTAGGGTTGTCCAGGACAACACTTCCTCATGCCGGACCCTAGGTTCGGCAGGAGATGCGGCATCGACATAACTGTAGCTTTCATTTCACCTCGCTCGGCAGGACCGCCGCAGCCTGGACGGGCTCGGCGATCACCAACAAATCCGGATGGGGCTGCCGCCCTGTCCGCAGCATCCGGGCCAGCCACTCGGCGACGTGGTCTAGTTCGTGCATTGCCGGATGTTTGACTAGCCAGATCGCCAGCACCCAGCCTAGCCCCGAAAGGACGGCTGCAACCACTGCGGCAGCCAGGTGGATCTGCGCAGGGTAGCACGCAAGGGCGACCACGGCGGGACCAATGGCGCTGCCGATCGTCACCGCTGCACTCTTCCACAAGGCAAGGACGAACTCTGTCCAAGTCATGCTTATGTGGCGTCGTACGAAAAGTAGCGAAACCATAGCCTGGAAAGGAACCGTCAGAAGCAGGCTGAGCACCATGCCGCGCAAACCGAAAGGAGCAGCGACCAAAAGCAGGACGGCGCAAACCGGCCATATGACAAGCGAACGCAAGAAGGCATCGCGAATGGCGCCAACCGCCAGGAGCACGCAGTAGTTCAATGCATAGCTGAACGAGAAAAAGGAGGCAATCGCAGCGATCCGGACCAGCGGCACTATCTCGAGCCACTGGTCTCCATAGAGGAACGTCACGACTGGGTGCGCCAGGATAGCAAGCACGCCGAGCGCCGGCCAGTGGACCGCCGTGGTGTAGGTCAGCGCGGTCAGGTAATGATGTTTGAGGTCCCCACCTTTCCTTGCCTCCGATGAAAATCCCGAGAAAACAACGGAGATTGAACTGGCCAGAAAGATCTTGTCGGGCAGCTGGGCAACCGTAAGCGTCCGGTTAAAAAGGCCCGCTGCATTGAATGAGAGAAATCGTCCCAGCACCAGATATGGGATCTGGTCGTACATTCGGGCAAGCATCACGATGAGGCCATTGTAATAACCGAAGGCAATCACGCCCCGCCAATTGCTGAACAGCGGCTTGAATATCCAGAACTCACTCCGGAGCAGGAGCGCGAGGATGCTGCCGAAAGTGGCCGAGACGAACCACGCCATGGCAAAGCTCATGTAGCTGAACCCGAGCGACGTGAGGGTGAGGACGGTGACCGCGCTGGAGACAGCAATCGCAATGTTCACCAAGGCAACCTGTCCGAATGCCATCTCGCGCCGCATGAGCGCCAGTATGGGAGCGGCCACCACCTCGATGACAAGAGCTGCCGATATCAGACGTAGATAGGGCCCAAGGCCATCCTCGCCGTAGACATGGGCGATCAACGGGGCAAATAGAAGGAGCCCTGCTGAGATCAAGGACGTAAGCGACAACATCACGGTAAATGCTGCGCGCACGTCCTCTTTCGAAAGATTGGGCCGCTGAACTATGAATGCAGTGCTGGAAAACTCTCGCAGCGACAACGCAAGACCGACAACAGCCGATCCAGTCACCGATATACCGATTTCGCTCGGCGTAAGAAGCCTCGACACGACCATCGTCAGGCCAAAATTGACGGCAAGACCGAAGTATCGATCAGCAGTGGTATAAATTAGCGCTCGTCTAACTGAATTCATTGATCGACTTCACAGGATTGGAGTGTCTGGCGAAGGGTCTTGATCTCCGATTATTCCGCAGGCCGGTTGATATTTGTTACTCCACGCAGCTTTCGCACTGCCCGGCCGAACTGGTATCTCATGATGTTGCCGCAGATTCGCATTTCGTGCTTGACTCCTTTAATCGGAGCAAAACGTTGCTTGTAGTCGTGGCCCCCACCCAAGTCGATACCTCGCAGATTGAATCTGCCGACCATCTCGAATGTCAGATAGATTAAATATGTCCCTATATCAAAGCGATCGTATTCATGATCTCTGAAATATACTTGGGCAACTAGTTCATTTTCATGTATCAGGCAAGTCACGCCCCCGACTCGACGATCACCGTCGCTGAGCAGGATGGACACAAGACGGCCGGTGGCCTCCATGTACTCCGCAGCCGCGACACGGTCCGCTATCTCCGCGCCATCGATCCCCCAGGTCTTACCCCACTCTTTGACAATCAATCTCGCCGCGCCCGGCTGATTGATCCCAACGGAGAAGCCGCTGCATTTTCTGCGAGACTTTCGTATTGCGTCCCATCGACCAGTCTTTCGCCAGTACGCTTCAAAGTCGTCCGTGGCATCCATTCCGAAGGTTGGTTCAGACCACAGCGCCCGCACCGCGCCGTGGCTTTGCGGTTCCTTTTCCAGGCGCCAGAAGCCAAGCTCGACAGTAACGCCTACGCTTGCCACGGCATCCAGAAGCCGGCCAGGTTGCGACGGCAAGACAAATCCGGGAACGATGTAGCGGGTTACGGGCACCCAACATCCATCAGGCGTCCGGCGCAAGGCCACTATTGCGACAGGCGCGTCCCGCTCACGCACAAGCGCGATGAGCTTTCTATTGTCGATCGAATTTGTGGCCAGTATCCGGAACAGCTCATGCGGGCACGCGTCGGATTCAGGCAGCCGCGACAATGCATCATCCAGTTGCGAATTCCATTGCCTGAACGAGGTGACGTGAGGACGGGACCGTTGGGCGCGCGCCGGCTGGTTCTCCTCAACGACCGGCTGGATTGGTCTGGTCCCTATCGCTTCGGGTTGCGCCTGCATGCGACTACTCCGGATTCAAATGTCGCGTTCACACTACGGGCCGGCGGATAGCGTGCAAACCTCCCAAAAAGGCTGCGATTGCGTACGAAAGCAGTAGTTCAAATTTCTGCGATGGTTTGCCGCAACGCTTCACTTGAACCTGGTGAGGCAACTGGCGTCGTTGCGGAGTGTCATCTAACCTACGCGGCGTCGATGGCGCGCGCAAAAGGCGTTGTTTCTGGATACTGGCCACCGGCTCGATCAAACGGTTGCGTGGCGCCCAATGCGCGCACCCGTGCGACCCAAACAACGGCCAGCGCGACGAAGAAGAGAATGCCTGGATCGGCATTGCCACCTGATATTGAGGCGGCGACTAAACCGGCAAGAGCGGAATTCCTGACACTCGTCACCACAGCGTCCGTCTCGGGGTCCAACCACCGCCGCACCCCGCCTACGCCTCGAGCCAAGACACCAAGCAGCATCGCCATCATCGCTGATCCGAAAAACCCGAGCTGGGACAGGACCGCGATCGGCCAACTCGATGTCCTCGAACTGCCGAAACCCACGCCGAGGCCGTTGGTGTCGATGACGGACTGCAGGCTTTTCAGGTTCCAATAGGTTCGCTCATGGCCTGACCCGGAATTCGCTTTGTTGACGATGGTTTTGTTGAAGAGCCCAACAAAGGAATCCAGGACATTTGCCTTGTAGAGGCTGATGCCCAACACCGCAGCCGTGCCGACAATCATCAGAACGGCTATCAGTATATCCTCGCGCTCAATTTTCCCCTTTAAGACCGAGGCCAACATCGAGAAGGCGACGGGAACGCACAGCACCATAAGCCCAACATAGGCGGTCGACGACGTCGACAGAATGGTCAGGAAGAGCAAGATGCCCGACAACCATTGGGCAACGACCGACTTGGTCTTTCGCCAGTAGGTATAGCAGAACGCAAGGCAGGCCAGAGTAGCAGCGGCGAAGGAAGATGCCTCGGAGAAAGGTCCCGTGATGCGAGCGAATCCAGCCTCGTACGCACCCGTTATAATCGCATAATTGGCAGTTCTGATGGGGGCGAGGAGATCACCCAGCCCTGCATTTTTACCGACAAAGTCAATCAATCCCATCCCGGCGTGCAAGCAGCATAAAACGAAGAAGCCGCGGCGAATCTGATCGATACGGTCAGAGCGCAGCGTCAGGACGCAAAGCGCGATGGCAGCAAGCCCGCCAAGGATAAAGTAGCCCGTCTGCGAGATGTTGCCTGAAACTGGCGCCAAGGACGCTTCCACCACCGCTCCCCTGGTCTTCGACTGGACGAAGACGACGGTCTGCCCGGCGAAGAACCTGGGAAACAGCCACGATCCGATGATCGCGTAGACCATGAGACTTGCGAGTATCCAGACCGGGCGGATACTCCCGAAGACGCTTCCGAGGTCGAACCATATACGGCGTCTGGCTGCGACGGCCGCGACGAGTAGAGCCTCGAACATGGTGTAGATGAGCGGAGATGACCCGCCCAGGAAAGTCAGGGTCATGACGGCCGTAGCGCCGAATGCCTGGGAAGCAATCAGCCCGATAATCAGCACTCCCCGGGCATAGTATGCAATGGCAAGAACGGCCACGCACACCAGCAGACCCGGCAAAGAAACCTGCATTGTTGATCGAGCCTTTCGCTCGGTTGGTCCCGCCAATGTTGACGAAAGACACTACCCGACGGCAGGTATCTTTCGACGGGCACGAACCTTGGGCAAGTGAGCCAAACGGCGTAGTCCTGCATTCCGCAAGAAGCCGTAGGTCTCCTTGAGAACCGAAAATACCCCACGGCTTGCAACCAGGCTCGGCCCGTTGAGGCCCGTCAACCGACCGCGAGCCACGATCGCCGGCTGCATGCCATCCGCTGCGGCTGAGAAGCGCTCGTGTTTGGGCTGCTGGCGGTTGCAGGCTCAGAATGTGTCGACACGTCGGCCTGCCGGGATCCTGCCTACCCCTTCCTGCAAACGGCTAACTCGCGAACGCACACTAAAGAACGGCTCGACGGCGAGTTATGTCCCCCTTATACACAGGCTCGCGGGCACATTTCTGCTTACGATCGTGAAATGTCGTGATAATTGGAGATATCGGGAGCTCTGGGCAATGGAGTGGGTTCTCTAGAGTTCCAGCATGAGGAGGACAATCCGTATGACCACCCGTGTTGTACACGGCGCATTTGGACCAAAGCAGGTGAAGCAACTCAAGGAAATTTATGAGCGAGCGCAGGCTGTGACCGCCCAGTATCCTGAATCGCACGTCGCTAACAAAGCCGCCAAGAAGTTGATCGATGCGTTTGAGACAGTGACCCGTAGCCATGAGGCGGTCTGCCGTTGGCTGAGCGAGACTGAACCCCAGGGACACGCCTGAGGTTCCAATCGTCAATTCTGGGAGCATCTATCCGCCTGCCAGACAATGCTGGCAGGCGGATTTTCTGCTGTGCCGCTCACCGCAAAAGCGATAGGGGAGCCATTGGGGCGGGCGAATGGCTCCCCTACCCTGTCTTCGCTTTATCCGCAGACAGACCGGCGTACGCCCGGGCAAACGCTGGCAAACAGATGTTCTTCTTTGGCAATGCATGACGTCAACGAAGCCTTTGGAGTAAGAAGCCGCCGTGGATTAACGGTCCTGCTTCCGCCTATCGGATGAGCTTGGCGGCGCTGCTTTGCCTGAAATCATTTTTGTGCACGAGTCCAGGAACCCGGCCCAATGGTTTCGGCCCGCATGGCCTGCCCATCAGCGGGATCCCTTGAGAGCCAAAAAAATTTACAAAAAATTAACTTAGATTAGCTCTCGCTAGTAAAGCATCAACTACTGAATTTTAGGTGGTGTACGGGAGAAGCGATGAGCGTCCAAGCTGGGGGGGCCTGGCTGGACTCTCAGATTGGTAGAAACTTTCAAAAAAATCTAGGATTTGAGGGGGCTGTCGGCCGCCATGAGGCGGTCGTTTTGGGCAAAAGTTGGGGTGCTAGTATGAGTTCTGCAATCGGACTGCATAATCTTGCTTCGACAAATCAATCAGAAATCTCGTCGAGCAGCGCAAAGAGCAACGAACAACTAGACAAGGAATGCCTACTTATTCTTGACGGAAGGGCGCTAGACCGGGAATGTCTAGCATCGGCTCTGGAGGATCATGAGCTTGGCATGGCTGTTGCCGCCATGGGCCGGATCGAAGAATGGCGAATAAAGAAGGAAGCATACCCTCCTCTAGCCGCCATCCTATTTAATCTTGGTGGACGCAAAGTTACCGATCAAAGCATAGCTGAAGAGGTCCGAATGATCTCTTCAGAGTTCAGTTCTGTTCCAGTGATTCTGCTGGCTGACACGGAAGATCTTACACAGATACTGACCGCCCTTGAAAGCGGCGCGCGCGGATACATTCCGACTTCTGTTGGCATTGACGTCTGTGTCGAAGCCGTCAACCTTGCGGCGGCTGGCGGCATCTTCGTACCGGCCAGTAGCGTGCTGTCCATGCGGCATCTGATCGATTCAGGCAGCCGCGACGCACGTCCGCTGACGACTATGTTCACGCACCGGCAAGCTGAAGTGGCTCAGGCGCTTCGGCGCGGCAAGGCGAACAAGATCATAGCCTACGAACTGAACCTGCGCGAAAGCACCGTGAAAGTTCACATCCGCAATATCATGAAGAAACTGAAGGCGACCAACAGGACTGAGGTTGCCTACAAGGTGAACGACCTTTTCGGGGAAGGTGCTCTCGCGGAAGAATGACAGGTGGTTTCAGACGGCCCGCCAGAGTTCACTTCTGCGGGCCGTCTTTGTTAGCCTCGTTTCGTGATCGGCTGTTCCGCAGCCGCTGCAAAATGGCGTTTTCGGCATAAAACGCCGGTATTGGGCTCCAACATCCACCATAAGTGCTAAATCGGCAGCCATTTGATGATCGCGAAATTTTGGACCGGACATGTAGACTTTCCAACAGCTGGAGTGTGGTACATGTCTGAGCAGAGCCCTTGTTTTCGCAAATCTGTCCGTTTGCAAGGTCGCGCGCGCCAACTGATCCCAGGTGGCTGCCATACATACGCGAAGGGCGATGATCAGTATCCCATTCTCGCCCCGGGTTTCATTGAGCGTGGACTTGGATGTCATGTCTGGGACGTCGACGGCAACGAATATATCGAATATGGCATGGGCAATCGTTCCGTTGGATTGGGGCATGCCTACCCGACCGTCCTGAGAGCGGTTGAGGCAGCGTTGAGTGGCGGTTCCAATTTCACGCGACCGGCTAAGATCGAAGTCGACTGCGCCGAGACGTTTCTGGAGCTTGTCGACGCGCAGATGGTAAAATTCTGCAAGGATGGCTCGGATGCGACGTCCGGCGCCGTGCGCCTGGCCCGCGCTTATACAGGGCGCGACCTCGTGGCCTGTTGCGCTGACCATCCATTCTTTTCGACGGACGATTGGTTCATCGGCACGACACCGATGAATGCCGGTATTCCGGAGGTGGTCCGAAATCTCACCGTCACCTTCCGATACAACAACATCGCCAGCGTAAAAGACCTGTTCGACAGATATCCGGGCAAGCTGGCCGCGCTGATCCTCGAGCCATCCCGCGGAGACGACCCGGCAGACGGCTTCCTGCATGAAGTGCAACGTCTCTGCCGGGAAAACGGCGCGCTGCTCATTCTCGACGAGATGATCACCGGATTCCGGTGGCACGCGGCTGGAGCTCAGAAACTCTATGGCATTGAGCCGGACCTGACGACGTTCGGCAAAGCGCTCGGCAATGGCTTCTCAGTGTCAGCATTGGCGGGCAAGCGCGAATATATGCGGCTTGGCGGGTTAGAGCATATGGACCGCCCAAGGGTATTCCTGTTGTCAACCACGCACGGCGCGGAGACCCATGCGCTCGCCGCGGCCATCGCGACCATGCGAACATACCAGTCCGAACCTGTTATAGAGCACCTGCACCTCCAAGGCACAAAGCTCAAGGACGGTATCACCGAGGCTGCCAAACGCCACGGCGTGGGAGACCACTTCAAGGTCGTCGGCCGCCCCTCTTGCCTGGCATTCGCCACACTCGACCCCAACGGCAAGCCGTCGCAGGCATATCGCTCGCTTTTCCTTCAAGAGACAATCAAGCGCGGAGTGCTGATGCCGTCACTGGTCGTCAGCTACACTCACGACAACCCGGCGATCATGAAGACCATAGAGGCGGTCGACAGCGCATTGGCGGTGTATGCCCAGGCCCTGGAAGCGGGGACGGACCGGTTTTTGGTCGGCCGGCCATCCCAGGTGGTCTTCCGTCGATTTAACGAAGGGGCCGAAGTACGGGTTTCCGCCGCGGCCAGCTAACCGAGCGGCGTGCACTTGCGCCGCTGCGCGGGTCCGCTCGGGGCGGAAGTCCCTTCGGCGATGGGCATTGCTGACTGTTAGAAAATCCTGGCTTTTCTGACCGTGAACGCCTCGGCGAAACGCTCGGGCGCTCTGCATTCCATTCCGCGCAATCTGGCAAGCCCAACAAAAGTGTCACGGTCGAACCAGTCCTTGGAGCGCTGCGTCCCGAAGTACTTATGGAGAAACTGGATCTTGCGTTCCAGTACGTCGGCCGCAAGCGGAACATATGCATTCGGCCGGCCGAGGTCGCCATCCCACTTCGGAATCTCGTATTCGAGCACCAGATGGTCGCGAAAGACATTCCAGGTCAATTGATTGACTTCCCGATGGTCCTGGTGGGCATCGAGCCTGGCATGCGTGAGCACTATGTCGGGATTGATGCGCGACCTCACATCGATCAACCAGTGTTTTATCGATCGGCTATGGATTGGGAAGTAGCTGTCTTCAAAATCCGCGATCTCGACTTTGGATGAGCTCGACCCTTCAAGGAAGGCCTCGGCCGATGCCTTGGCTTCGGCCGAACGGGGGCCGCCGCCGCTCAACACGCACCAATGGACGTGGAGTTTCACTCCTGAAGCGATCAAGCTGAGAATTGTGCCGCCGGCGCCTATTTCAATGTCGTCGGAATGGGCTCCAAGGCAGAGGAGCGAGAGTTCCTCCCCTCGGCGCGCGAGGCCAAGCCCCTTCATGATGCAGCCATCACCATGCTACGCTTGATCTTCTCGGCGGTGACCTTGCGATTCCAGGGCATATCGCCTTTTTCGACCATGTCCTCGAGCGACTGCCAGTCGCGCAGCGTATCCATCGAGCGCCAGAAGCCTTCGTGCTTGTAGGCCATCAGCATGTTGTCGTCGATCAATCGTTTGAATGGTTCGAGGACGAGCTCCTCGCCGTCGCGCATGTAGTCGAAGATTTCCGGCCGGAAGACAAAGTACCCACCGTTGATCCATATCTCGGATGTATCCGTCGTGCGGAACTCGCGCACACGGCCATCTTCAGCGATGTCGGCCAGATGGTATGTCAGCGGCGCGCGCACGGCGAGGAAGCAGCCGATCTTGCCGCTGGCCTCGAACTTCGCAATCACGTCGTCGAGGTCGACATTGGTCAGGCCATCGGAGTAGTTGGCCAGGAACATCTTCTCGTTCCTGACATGATCCCTGGCGGCCCAGAGTCGCTCTCCAATGTTGCGCCAGATACCCGTGTCGAGCAGCGTAATGCTCCAGTCCTTTGGAGTATCGCCGAGCAGCTTCACATCCCGACCGCCTTGCGTGACGACGCAGTCAGAGAAGGTCTGCGGCCTGGTGTTCAGGAAGAAATCCTTGATGACGTTGGCCTTATAGCCCAGGCAAAGGATGAACTCGTCATGCCCGTATTCGCTGTACCACTGCATCACGTGGCGCAGGATCGGCTGGTGGCCCAGAGGAATCATCGGCTTCGGTATGCTGTCGGAATAGTCACGTATGCGCGTGCCGCGCCCGCCGCAGAATAGGACGACTTTCATCTCGGCAACTCCGATGGATCGATCACTGTAACGAAAGGAATCGGCACCACGAATTTCGCGCCCCAGCTGGCGACGTGATGCATCTGCTTGATGATCTCGTCCTTCAAGTTCCATGGAAGGATCAGGATGTAGTCCGGCTTGGCATGGTCGATCGCCTCTATCGGCTTGATCGGTATGTGCATGCCGGGCGTGAAACGACCGTGCTTGTAGGGGTTCCGGTCGACCGTGAAGTCGAGAAAGTCGGGGCCGATTGCGCAATAGTTAAGCAACGTGTTGCCTTTGCCGGGCGCGCCATAGCCGCAAATCTTCTTGCCCTCGTTCTTGGCCGAGATCAGGAAGGCCAGGAGATCTCGCTTCGCTCGCTGCGCCTTGTCGCCGAAGGAGGCGTAGGTCCCCATGTCGATCAGCCCATGCCGCTTTTCGCGATCGAGCAGCAGTTGAACGCGGTCGTTCACGGGCCAGCTGCTTTCCTCGTTGGCGAGATAGATGCGAAGCGAACCGCCATGCGTAGGCAGTTCCTCGACGTCGATCAGCCGCAGCCCGTGGCGGGTAGCCATAAGGTCGATGGTCAATAACGAGAAGTATGAGAAATGCTCGTGGTAGATGGTATCAAACTGGTTCTCGGCCATCAGTCGCTCGATGTGCGGAAACTCGATGGTGATGACGCCTTCCGGCTTGAGGAGGACCTTCATTCCTGCGACGAAGTCATTCAGGTCGGGCACTTGGGCCAGAACATTGTTGCCGATGATAAGATCGGCGCGCAGGCCCTCGGCCACCATCTGGAGAGCCAGGCGAACCCCGAAGAAATCAACCCTGGTCGGCACACCCTTCTCAAGCGCGGCGCTCGCAACGTTTGCGGCAGGCTCGACACCTAGAACGGAAACGCCAAGCGGAAGAAAGTGCTGGAGCAGGTAGCCGTCGTTGCTGGCGAGCTCGACCGCGAGGCTGTCGGAACCAAGGCCGAGGCGTTTCGTAATGGCCTCGCAATAGGCTTTCGCGTGGGCCACCCAGCTTGTCGAAAAAGAAGAAAAATAAGCATACTCGCTGAAGATGGTTTCGGGACTCATGTACTCCTTGAGCTGCACCAGATAGCAGGTGTCGCAAACTAGGACGTTCAGCGGATAGTACAGTTCCACCTGATCCAGCTGGTCGGCCCGCAGGAAGTTTTCGCAAGGCGGCGACATGCCGAGATCGACCAGCGTATGCCGCAGACGCGTACCACAAAGCCTGCAGCCGACGCCGCGGCGTATCGGGTTTTGGTCGCGGACGACTTCGACGGCTTGTATGTTCATTGGCTGCTCCTTGTCCGCCTGCTGGAGAAAAAATTGGAGACGCGGTGGCCTGACGAAGTACCTGCTGCCGTCGCGTCTCCGTGGAATTTACGCAAGCCTAAGGCGACGCGCCTTTGAGTCCGATTTGCCAATGCGTCGGCTGCCTTAATCCTTAAAGGGCAAGGGGGTGAGGCAGTGACCCCATCAGGCAAGCCGAACGAGTAGGATTGACCATCCGGCATACCGCTATCGATGAAGCCACCTAAGGCTTTGGTAGCTCTTCCAGCCGGTACTCGCGACGCCAAGAATTCCCTCGGTTTTTGCCCGCCAAAGGGGCTTGAAGCGACATGCAGTTTGCCGAGACCGAATTGAAAGGCGTGTGGCTGATCGAGCCGACACCCGTGGTCGACGATCGCGGCTCCTTTACGCGCCTGTTCTGCGAGAAGGAAATGGCCGATTGCGGGTTGGCGACGCGCTTTGTCCAGCACAGCCGGGCACATTCGGTCAAAAAAGGAACGCTGCGGGGGTTACATTTTCAGGAGGACCCCTATGCCGAGGTGAAACTCGTCTCCTGCGTCCGTGGCGCGATCTTCGACGTCGTGGTTGACATGCGCGCGAACTCGCCGACGCGCTACAAGTGGTTGGGCTTCGAACTGACGGCCGCAAACATGAGGCAGATCTATATTCCCGCCGGATTCGCGCATGGACTGCAGACACTTACAGACGATACCGAGGTTTCGTACCTGATATCGCAATTCTACACGCCGCACTCAGCGACGGGCGTCCGCTTCAACGATCCCGCCTTTTCAATAAACTGGCCCTTGATGCCGACCGCGATGTCGGAAAGGGACAGGACATGGCCGCTCGTCAAGCAGCGGGCTGCAATCGAGGCCTTATAGGATCGCAGCCAAGAGCCCATGCTCCGACAGCAACCTGGCAGCGGCTGCCAGCTCCTTGAACGGCAGTCCGGAGCGCTCGGCCATCGACAAAATCGAGTGCTGTCCATCGGCCAGATTGAGCACCCATAGCAGGGACATCGAAGTTATGCCGGACGCCTTCTGCCCTCCCAAGGCGCTGTAGAGGCCCCGCCTGCCGAGTTGCGGCTCGCCCTTGGGGAAGAGATTCAAGGGCGTCCAGTCCCCTTCGACCACGTCGATCAGATCCATGAGAACCGCCAAGGAATCCTCAAGGTACTCCGGCGCGATGAAGCTGAGATTGTCGGCCGACGTATGGTACTCGGGGAAGGTGCCGTGGATGCTCCGCTGGAACATGCCTACGGGAAGATTGAAGCCCGGTGAGCAATATTGCCTTTCGTCGTAGCCATAGGGGGAAAAATCGATCAGCTTCGCTCCGGGCCGACCGCCGAGCAGGTGCGCCATAGCCCGGTCAATGAAGGCGTCGCCGCGACGGCTGCGCTTGTATGCCGGGCATCCAGCATCACCCACGCAAGACACTACCAGCCCATGATCGATGAGTTGTATGCGGTTCTCATTGCGCGACAGCCATGTGAGCGCGCCGATCGTTCCTGGAGCAAAGAGGAAGCGGTAGCTATACTTTGTCTTCCGGGTTCTGAGGGTCCTCGCCAGCGTCGCCAGGAGAGCGAGGCCCGAGCAGTTATCATTGGCCAGTGAGGGATGGCATATATGGGCTGAAAGAAGGAATTCCCGCTCGGTCTGTCCGCGGTGCAGGTATTCTCCATAGGTCAAGCTGCCGTCCTTGAGCTCAGCATCAATCTCTACCTGGTAGAGACCGTCGGTCATCTCGAGCAAACGATCATGCGCCATGCAGAACCCCCATGTCGGGGTGTAGTAGTTGGTGCGGTAGGGAATCACTTGCGGCTGTTCAGGCAAGGTATGGATATGCTGCCTCAACTCATTGAGCGGCAAGGTACCTTTGAAGGGTACGCTGTAGTTGACTACGTGGAGGTTGGAATCGGCAAAGTCCACGATCGTCCGACCGTCGGGCGCGGCGATCCTGGCCGACCGGATGTTCCATTCTTTCGGAATCGTCCAATCGAATACCTGCGTGCCAGTGGGAACCTCATGCCGCCGCAAGTCAATGTGCCCGGACAAAACGTCCAAGGTCTTCCGCACGCCATCGCCGGTGATGCTTCGGCAAATCGGAAATAGCCGTTCGGCCAGGTCATAGATCTCCTGGCCGGCCCCGGCGGCGGCCGGCGGCGCCGAGCCGAGCCCAGCTGGACCCACATACGTCATTTGGATTAGCCCGCCGCAGCCTCCAGGGCCATTGAGGCCTCCACGGCACGCATGCGCTCGTCCAGAAGTCCGTTCGCCAACAGATATCTTATGTGGCCGATGCGCTGGAAGCGAGGACCCTCGAACTCCTCCAAGGTGACATTTGATTGCCGATAGGCCCGGTAGAGCTGTTCGGCGCCTTTGCGGGCGTCCCATTGCGGCCGGAAGCTCGGAAGAGCTCGCGCAATCTTCTCGAAGCTTACCCGATAGGAACGTTTGTCGGGGCCGGCATCGGCCGCGAACTCCAGGCGGCAGCCGGGCACCACATCGGCGACGATCTCGGCTATGTCGCGGATCCTGTAATTGTGGGCCGTCTGCCCCACATTGAAAGCCTCGTTGTGGATCACATCCCGCGGGGCTTCGAGGCCGGCGATGAAAGCGCGGGAAATATCCTCGATGTGAACGATGGGCCGCCACGGGGTCCCATCGGATTTGAGCAGGATCACGCCTTTGGTCACCGCCCAGGCAACGAGATTGTTCAGCACGATGTCGAAGCGAAGCCGGCGCGACAAGCCATAGGCCGTGGCGGGCCGGAAGTAGGTCGGAGAGAAGTTCCCGTCGGCGAGTTCGGAAATATCGCGTTCGGAAAGTACCTTGGACCAGCCATAGGGCGTGACCGGATTGAGCTCTCCGGTTTCGTCCACCATGTCATCGCCCGCCTGTCCGTAATTGCTGCAGGACGATGCGAAGAGAAAGCGTGACACGCCCGCTTCCTTGGCCGCTTTCGCGAAGCGAACGCTGCCCTTGTGGTTAATCTCGTATGTGATCTCCGGATCGAGATCGGAGAGCGGGTCATTCGAGAGGGCTGCCAGGTGTATTACGGCGTCGAAACCTTCGAGATCGCGAGGCTGCACGTCCCTGACGTCCTTTTGAATGGATGGAACGGATGCTCGCTCCCCTCCCGCCGCAAAGGTGCAGCGCCGGTAAAGGTCGCTGTCGTAGCCGGTCACCGCATGCCCCGCGCGAAGCAGCATCGGCACCATCACCGACCCGATATAGCCTTGATGGCCGGTTACCATGACTTTCATCGTACACCTCTCAAGAGTGGATTGATTACCGTGAAAGCTACTTGGGCGGCCAAGGCTCGGGGAGAACGCCAATAGGCGGTCAGGACGCCCTGTTGGACGAGCCGTCGGCTACTTCTTTCGGGGAGGTCGAGGCTAAGCCTTTCGAAGGCGTATCTGCCGGCGATGGCCTGAAGTTTTGTGGCAGGTGGCATGGCAATGGACTTGCCAGCCACCAGCCATCCCATGGTCGCTTCCTCGCCTAGCCGGGCGCGGGCATGTCCGAAGCGTCGCGCATGACGGCGTGCCGCGATTTGAACTCACTAGAGCCGACGATGCCCAAGGCAATGGCGTCGCGCGTCATTGATCCTCCGCGCAACTGTCGGGAATAGGTTTCCATCCCGTAGCCGTCCGCTGGGCGATCCAACAAAAGCATGTAAAGAAACCCAATATAGGCGCGGTCCGTCAGGCCTATAGTAGCATATTTGGCCTCGAATTCTTCGGAGCGAATCAACTCCATGACCAAGTCGGTAAGCCGAGCGTCTCCGTTCTCGAGCGCTGCCGACCAGCGATCCAATCCTGCGGTGTCGCCGTCATGGCCAAGGACGAGACAATAGGCAAAACTTGCCTGGTGGACATAAGTGTCCCCATCGGCAAACGTCGCCTCGGGGTTGCACCCCCGCTGCGGCTTGGGCAACGGCTGCGGGCCGCGCGTGATATCGCGGACAGCCTTATAGGCGGGTTTCGGTTCGCCGGTTATCCATTTGCCTTTGTTATTCGAGACGAGTCTAACCAGACCCATATTGGCTTCGAAGCTCGGGGCCCAGTAAGTCTCGTCCAGCAGCTCATAGATATGCGCTGCCTCCAGCTTGTACTTCTCCTGGAGATCGCGGAGCCGTGTCATCGTCTGTTTGACACCGTCAGCCTGCTGCCGCTCGCTCCGCTGACTTCCGTAGGGGTTATTGAATTCGGTAACCCAAATCGGCTTGCCGTAGGAAGAAATCTCGCGGAAAGCCCATTCGGGGTCTTCCCCGTAAATGTGCCAGACAGAGATGTCCCAGGCGATCCCATCCTGCTTCATCCGCGCGAAGGCGCCGGTATGGCCCCAGCCAGCCGTGCCCATGGCTTTTTTTATGCTGGGGTCAACGGCCGTCATGCCATCGGACAGCCCCTTAAGGACTGCGCTTACCTTCACCCAGCGCGGACCGTAGTAGTCGAGCACTCCAGTTCCACCTGCCGGCCCCCAGCCGCATGGATATTGCGATCCATCGTCACGCTGCTCGCACGGCTTTATGATGGCGTAGACCTCCATCTCGTTGCCCAGTTCCCAAACGCGGATGTCGTTCTTGAACCTGGTGCCGAGCGCAACCGCCAATTTCTGGGCCTCAACATAAAGTTGGTCCGGTTTCTCCTTGTCCAGGTCCATCCCGGGTGTAATCACTGGGAGGATTTCGATCCCTCTCCTTTTCCCGGCCTCGACGACTTGGGCCAGGGTATCTGCCTCGTCTTCGGCCGTGATGTTGACCCTATATGATT
The DNA here is from genome assembly GCF_003997405.1 of Mesorhizobium sp. M2A.F.Ca.ET.042.01.1.1. Lineage (NCBI taxonomy): Bacteria > Pseudomonadati > Pseudomonadota > Alphaproteobacteria > Hyphomicrobiales > Phyllobacteriaceae > Mesorhizobium > Mesorhizobium sp. M2A.F.Ca.ET.042.01.1.1. The sequence continues at coordinate 20,185 of NZ_RZRX01000013.1, read as the reverse complement.
TGAGACCGAGATCCTTGACGAAATCGAGTTGTTTTTCGATTGGAACACCCGGGTAGGAAACCACCGGATGGCCGTTCACCCCCCAGAGCAAATCAGCAGATGCGGGCGCGGCTGTTGTCAGCAGCAAAGCAGCCGCAGCTGCGAAACGAAACGACATGGCAATCATGCCTCCCTACGCGACTTTCAATATCGGGATAGTCGGAACTGCAGGAGTCGGAAGCAATTTGCCCATACGGGTATGAGAGGCCGCGCTTTACCTCTTTTGGAGGCTGTAGCCTAGCCATCAGGCGGCATGACTATTTGATTGCGCTTCTCGAGTCAGCGCTCGGATGATTGGCGGTGACTGCCGCGGATGAATCGAATTGACATTCGCTTCGTCCGACAACCACCGGGCCGGCTACACCTTCTGAGCCTTTATCCGTAGACTTCCCCGAAATCCGCGTCGACCTGGATCATGAGCTCAAGATACTTCCATGCAATCCAACGCCAGGAATAGCTGCTCGCCCTGGTATGGCCCTTGCCAACCATTCGCTTGCGCAAATCCGGGTCGAGCGCCAGCTTCCCAACGTTTTCCGCCCACGATTGGACATCGTCCGGATCTGCATAGAGAGCAGAATCGCCACAGACTTCGGGCAGACACGGCGAAGTCGAGGCGACGACCGGACATCCCGACGCCATCGCCTCGACGGCGGGCAACCCAAAACCTTCGATCCGGGATGGAAACAGGAAGCAAACCGCGCCCTCAAGCGCTTTTTTGAAGTCGTGATCGCCTATGCGCCCGAGAAGGATGATGTTCCCCGGCAATTCGGGGACGTGCCGCAAGATCGTTTCCTCGTCGACATCGCCTGGCATCCAGAGGTCGAGTCCCATTTCATCGAGACGAGGGGCAAGCTTAGCCAAAAGTCCCATGTTCTTGTATTCTTGATCACCTCGGCCAAGGCAAACGACATATGGCCTGTCTCGATTGACGACGAGGGACGATCTGGTCGCATCCCACTTTTTCGCATGGTCGCTGCCATTGTAGGTAACGACGATGTTTTTCTCAGGTGCAATCCCAAACCTGACCAGATGGCTCCGCGAGAGTTGCGAAACCGTGGTGATCCGTGCGGCTCGCCTGCCAACCAGCGGAAGGATCAGGCGATGCGCCCAACGGAATCCCCGCGCATAGCTCGACGGCATCAGCCTCGTGTGCATGTCATGGATGCATGCGATCTGACGCCTCATCACGACTGGCGCAAGGTTGCAAAAGCTGAGCAATCCGCCAGGCACATGCCAAGGCAGTTGCGCTTGCACCCAGAACTGCGGAAGTCGCGGCCTATTGAACTCGGGAACGACCCGGACTGTTATAGCTTTCAGAGGAAGAGGTTCGACAAGCGGCCGCGGCACCACGAGATCGATTTCCAGGTCACGGCCAAGCGGATGCCCTTCCGAAATGAGGGCGTCGAGAGCCGTCGTCACCTCCAGTCCGTAACGCGCTACCCCGTTGCGCCGAAGCGTGGTGAAGTCGCCATTTATCGTCCAACGTCGTCTTGGCGGCTCGAAGTCCGCCGATGTCCTGCCGGGATGGCCAATCAGGTATTGCGAGCTTTCTGGAAGCGACTGGGCAACCAGTGCGGCAGTGCTGTGGCCGTTCAAATGCCTGGACCGCCCGGCCGGCGCCGCATTGAACTCAGAATTGCCCATCGCCTTCTCCGCCTTGCCGAACGAGCAGCCACCCTAACACTCCGGGAGACACGACGGCCCTCAAACGTTTGAGGTAGTTCCAGCGTCTGCCCCTCGCCTGGCTGGATGATCCTCCGCGCCTGCGAATGACCCAACGGCCGTAGTGACCGCACGCGCCGGCGGTCTCAAACTAGGACATCGAGAGGGTGACATGGCACGGCGCTGGACTATCAACGGACGTTTCCTTTCCCAATCGACAACTGGCGTCCAGCGTTATGCAAGGGAGATCGTCCGTTCACTGGACGATTTAATCGCCGAGCGTGCGCCACTTACCCGTGGACTCGAGATCAGGCTCCACTGTCCGCCGGGCAGCTCGGACGTCCTGCTCAATTCCATCGAACGTTGCGAAATTGGCAGCACTGGTGGGCATCTGTGGGAGCAGACCCAACTAGCAACCTCGTTGCGCGGAGGCGGGCTCCTCAGTCTGTGCAATACCGGACCGCTTCTGTCTCGCAAGCATATTGTCTGCATTCATGATGCAAATGTGTGGAATGCTCCACAGAGCTATTCACTTGGATTCAGGGCCTCTTACAAAACGCTGCTGCCATGCCTTGGCAAGACAGCATGCAACATCTCGACTGTTTCCAATTTTTCGCTGGGCGAATTGGTTCGCCGGGACATTGTCCCGGCGCAAAAGGCCTTCGTTGCCCCGAACGGCCACGAACACGTCTTGCAGTGGAAGCCCGAACACTCGGCAGCGACGCGGCTGGCGGCCTCGCGGGATACCATCGTCATGATCGGCAGCGCCGCGCCACACAAAAATGTGGACCTCATTCTGGGCATGTCCGACCGCCTTGGCAAAGCCGGATTTAGAATCGCGGTTGTCGGCATGCCGGGTTCGCACATTTTCAAAACAGGATCAGCCAGGGCTGAAGCTGGAAACATCCATTGGCTCGGACGCATTTCCGATAGTGAGCTGGCTGCGCTTCTGACCGACTCGCTCTGCCTGGCCTTTCCTTCGCTGACCGAAGGCTTTGGTCTTCCGGTTGTCGAGGCGATGGCGCTCGGCTGTCCGGTTGTGGTGTCGGAACGTGCCAGCCTGCCGGAGGTCTGCGGAAATGCAGCTCTTTATGCCGCTGCCGACAACCCACTGGCATGGCTCGACCGCTTCATGGGGCTGCGCAACTCCAAAGCGCTGCGCCTGCGGTTGGCAGCAAAGGGAAAAGCCAGAGCCGAGGCATATAGCTGGAGAGCGAGCGCGATGCGCTACCTGCAGGCGATGGCCGCTGCCGACGGCATCGATACAGAGACCAAGGTCGTCAGGCTGCACGAGCTCACATGATGCTATGAAGGGACTGGACCGCGCCGATCGATTCCAGGATGGCCCGGTCGAAATTCTCTTCCGAAAAGCGCTGTGCGTTCGTGGCGCAGGCTTTGGGCGTGATAAGGTGGCTGTTTTCCTCGAACCGTTTGACCGCTTCCTTCAGATGCTCGATGGTCTGAGCCCTGAACAGCACCCCGGTCGGTTCGGGATCTGCTCCGAGGCGCCGCGCGATATCGATCGCGCCGCCGCGGCCGAAGGCAATCAGCGGCGTCCCGCAGGCTTGCGCCTCGGCCAGCGCAATGCCGAAGTCCTCGCACCCCGCAAAGACCATCGCCTTTGCCCGGGCAAGCGTAGCAACATACTCCTTGCGGGGAAGGAACCCCGAAAATGTGACATTCGGACCTGCCAGCGACCGTAGGCTAGCTGATTGCTGGCCTTCGCCAACGATAACCAGCCTTCGCGATGGCATCTCGTTGAAGGCCTTGATGACGAGGTCGGTGCGCTTGTAAGGCGCGAGGAAGGACGCAGAGACGTAGTAGTCGTCCTTGTCGTCGACACATGGCAACTCCTTGAGCGCGACGGGCGGGAAAACAACCCGCGCGTCCCGTCCATAGATATGCTGTATCCGGGAACGGACATAGTTCGAATTCGCCAGCATCAGGTCCGGACCGTGAGCGGTTCTCGTGTCCCACGTCCTCAGTCGGTGCAGCATGTACCGATAAAGCATTCCCTTCGGGCCAAAGCCGAGCTTGCCTTGTTGGAGATAGGAAAACTGCTCGTCCCAGGCATAGCGGACGGGGCTGTGCACGTAGCACAGATGCGGCTGATCAGGTCTGGTGATCACGCCCCGCGAAAATGCGGCCGAAGAGGAGATCACCGCGTCATACCCGGTCACGTCGAACTGTTCGATCAGGAAGGGGCAAAAGAAAAACAGAGACCGGTAGAACTTCTGGACCATCGGTATCCGGTTGGCCGCGGAGGTGTGGAATTCCACGTCGCGGAAGTATTGCTCTTTCACCTCGGTCGGGAGGAAATCGAAAAGTGTGAACACCTCTGCATTGGGAAATTGCTTGCAAATCTGCGCCAAGACCCGCTCGCCGCCCCGAAAGTTGGGGCACCAGTCGTGGACGACCGCTATCCTGGCATATCTGTCGAAGTCGGGCGGCGGGGCAGCCGGAAAATCCTCAATGGGCATTTCGACCGTGGCTGCGACGGCCAGGTCGGAAGAGCGTTCATGCAGCATTGATGTCCCCTTCCTCCTTGGAGCCTCAGTTTCTGTTTTGTCCCACGAGCATCGCAAGTTGTCCGATCGGTTACGGATTGCTCCGGGTCATTTTCCACCTACCGCTTATGGTCGCGAGCTGCCGGTGACCAATACTTCAAAAGCGGGTGCCCAGGGGTAGGCCGAGTTGATCGGGCCCACTTTTATGCAGGCTGTTTGAGCCCTCGCGTCGTCCTAGGGTCAGTGCAAGCGACACCTGGACGAAAAATGAAACTTGCGGTGATTATCCCGACCCTCGGTCGCAGCGAGCAAGTTGCTCGCCTGCTGGGATATCTGGGTGGCCAGACAAGGCTTCCCGACGAGGTCATCCTGTCGGCGCCCGATGCCACGCACATCGAACTCCCGGACCACTGCCCTTTCTCGGTGTCGAGTGTTTTCGGGCCCAAAGGATTGGCTGCCCAACGCAACACTGCTCTTGTGCCCTCGTTGGGCCGCTTCGACATCATAACGTTCTTCGACGACGATTTCGTTCCGTCCGCCCGATACCTGGAGCAGATCGAGCAGGCTTTTGCTGGAAATGACGGATGGGCGGTAGTGATGGGCAGGGTCGTCAAGGACGGCGCTACCAATGCCGGTCTGACCTGGGACGATGCAGAAGCTGCGCTAAGGGATTCAGAAGGCCGAGAAACGACTGGACCATCAGTGATCGATCATGTTGGCGCCTACGGATGCAACATGTCGTTCCGCGCGTCGCTGATTGGCGATTTGCGATTCGACGAGCGCCTGGTCCTCTATGGCTGGCAGGAAGACATCGACTTCACCAGTCAAATGCGATCCAGGGGTCGCGTTGTATGCGTGACGTCGATCACGGGCGTCCATCTCGGGATCAAGACGGGTCGCGTCAGCGGAAAGCGATTCGGCTACTCCCAGGTCGCCAATGCGATCTATCTAATAAGGAAAGGCACGGTCCCTGCCTCCTTTGCCCTGCCCCTCATGTTCAGGAACATAACGGCCAACCTCGCAAAGAGCCTTTGGCCCGAGCCGTATGTCGATCGCAGAGGCCGGCTCGTCGGCAACGCGCTCGCGATCCTGCACATCGCCATGGGCCGGATCGAACCCGAATACATCCTGAAAATCTGACGGCGAGAATGACAATGCGCAAATGGCTTTCAACAGTGGCAGGGATTTCATTAGCCGCAACAGCTGCCTGCCCCTCGCCGGCGTCAGCTGCAGAGTACCTCCTTGGACCGCAGGACAAGGTCAGGCTGAAAGTTTACGAATGGCGCGCATCACGTGATGTGATCTTCGAATGGACGGCTCTCAACGACAGTTTCGTGGTCGGCGCTGACGGCACCCTCTTCCTGCCTTTTGTCGGGCAGATACGCGCCGAAGGGACCGCTCCCGGCGATCTGGCCCGCTCCATAGGCGATCGGCTGATGCAACATATGGGCCTTGGCCGCCCGCCGGACGTGGCGGTGGAGATCGCGCAATACAGACCGTTTTATATTGTCGGCAACGTGAAGCAACCCGGCGAATTTCCCTACCGGCCTGGCCTGACGGTGCTACAGGCGCTGGGTATCGCCGGCGGTTTGCCGATACGCGAGGATGATGTGTCTCGGCTCCAACGAGAGGTCATCTCAAGCCAGGGCGAGGTCGGACTGCTCGCTCTGAGCAACGTCAGCCTGCTTGCTCGCAAGGCCCGGTTGCAGGCAGAATTGGCCGGCAGTGAGGATATAACTTTCCCCTCTGAACTGAGGGACAGGGCTTCGAACGAAACCGTCGCGCTGGCAATGGACCAGGAACGCAAGATTTTCGCCATCCGCAAGGATTCACTGGCGACCCAGCTCCGCTCACTGCGCGAACTCAAGGACTTTCTGCAACAGGAACTGGCCTCGCTGGAGCAACAGCTGACCTTCCATGACAAACAGATCGAGCTCATCCGAAAGGAACTCGCCGGTGTCTCGAATCTCGTCCAGAAAGGTCTTGCGGTTGCGCCGCGGGAACTTTCCCTGGAGGGGACCGTCGCCCAGATGCAGAGCGACCGGTTGGCGGCCGAGACCTCGATGCTGCGTGTCAGGCAGGACATGAGCAAGACCGACATCGAAATCCTCAATCTCGGCAACCAGCGTTCCAGCGAGATCGCAGAGAGCTTGCGCGAGACACAGCAACAGCTCAACGAGGTCACCAGCAAATCCGACACCGCGGTGCAGTTGCTGCACGAGACACAAGTTACTGCCCCCGCTCTGCTGGCGCTCCGGCAAAACGCCGCAAAGGCCAAGCCGATCTTCACGATTGTGAGGCCGAAAGACGGTGGCACGGAAGAGCTTGCTGCCCAAGAGACAACTCTTGTCGAGCCGGGCGATACCGTGAAAGTAGAAATCCCGCTGCCGAAATCGGGCCTGGATAGCTTGCCTGCAGCGGATGCCAGCGTCCAGGCGGAGACAAACGCTGTTGGAAGTACGAACTGACCGGATCTATATCGGCGCCGACCCGTTGCTACATCCGGCTCGGCCGATGCCGTTCCTGCTGCAGGTCGCGGTTGGATGATCGGTCACAGTCACGCATGGTGATGTCGTCGGCCATTGTTGGAAAACGCCAACCTCTGCAAGAGCCGGTTTCGATATTTCGAACGGCATTCCCAAGCACTTTCCTTAACACTTGCCTTGCACTCCGAGGGCGCATATCAGTTGGCGCACGCTGGGCTGTTGATCCCTGACGAAACTGCCTGCCGCGGCAAGCCAAACCGGTTCTGCGGGTGCCACTGGAGATATTGGTGCTCACAAGCATACTCGCCGTATCGGTGGCAGGAATACTACTGGGTTTTCGCTTCAGGGTTGCGGCGCTGCTCGCGGCGACTGCCCTGCTGGTGATCGGAATCGTCGCCTGGAATAGCTTGGGATCGCCAGGCTATGTGACCGTGGGCAAATCTCTGGTTTTGATATTTTTCTTGGCCGGCGCCTACCTCGTAGGCCTATCCCTGTTGGTCCTCCGGAATCGAAACGAAGAGTGATCCGGTCGACGTTTCAAGAGGCCCTGTCGACCCGCATGACCGCGACGATAGTCCTCAGCAAGATCACGATGTCGAGCCATATCGACCAGTTCCGCACATACTGGCTGTCCAGCGCGACGCGGTTATCATAGTCCATGCTGCTCCTTCCGCTCACCTGCCAAAGGCCGGTGAGGCCGGGTCTCGTTGCGAGATACTCTCCCTGGTGATCGCCATAACGCCTGAGCTCGTCCCTGACGATCGGTCGTGGACCCACGCAGCTCATCTCCCCGCGCAGTATGTTGATGAGTTGGGGGAGCTCATCCAAGCTGGACTTGCGCAACAGTCGCCCGAAGAACGTAACGCGGGGATCGTTCCTGATCTTGTGGGTATCTTCCCACTCCTTGCGTGCATCAGGGTTGGCATCGAGGTATGCGTCGAGAACCTGGTCCGAATTTGCGACCATCGAGCGAAACTTGTAGCAATTGAACGGCCGTCCACCGAACCCGACACGGCTGTGCGAGAATATCGCCGGACCTCCGGCCGTAATCCTAATCAACACCCCGACGAGAACCATGACAGGCGCGGCCAAAACGAGTGCTATCCCGGCTATGACCAGGTCCATGATCCTTTTGACCAGACCTCCAACCGGAGGGTTTGTCGTTCCCCCGTTGATGACATTCGACAGGTCATTCAATACCGCCCCGGCACTGGCGTAATCGCGCGAGGAAACGACATTCAGGACAGCCCCGCTCTCGACCGCCGCCGGCACAACCGACTGCCCCCAGATCAGCGCCCCCTGGTGCGACTGCTTTTCGAAGGCGTTTGTCATGTGGCGGCCATTGTTCTTAGTTGTTTGACGCCGACAGTCTCCCAAGTGCGGAACTCTCGGGCAAGAAATGCAAAGGAGGTAGCGCGATACTGCAGGGGCTACGCCCTAATCCTCACGTATGAATTGCTCTACACGCTTTGCCGACTTCCGAAAGCGCCATGGCTGGTCGCAACCCTACGGTACTTGGACGTCATCGACCGCGCGTTCGTGAGAAGCACGCCAAATATCTGTGTCCTGGAGGCTTGCAGTGTTCTGACAAGTTCTCGCAGCGTATCGACATGGGTTTTGCCCCACTCCGCTACGACCACGACACCGTCGAGCACCGATCCAACAACGAGATCATCGGGTCCGGATTCAAGCGTCGGCAGGTCGACGATGACTATGTCGTAGGCAGCCAGCTCCTGGGCAGCCGGATCGCCGGCGGTAACCTCGCTGAGGAAAGCCTGCATATTCCCAGGCACGAGCAGATCTCTTGAAACCACGACGAAACTTGAAAGCACGTCGAAATGCCGCCCCAGAGCGCGGACGATGTTGTATCGAACGGGATTCTGGCACTCCATGCCCAGGCCATCGGAACGCCCGACCAGTCGTGTGGTGGTCGTCGGTCTCCGAACATCGGCATCGATCACCAAAGTCTTCAGCCCGGACATCGAGTAAAGCGTGGCGAGATTGCTTGCGACAGCACTCTTCTGGCTGTTGTTCGAGACCGCGGTTAGTCCAAGGACCTTCATCGGGTTGCTCGTTTCAGCGAGGCTGATTTCCGTCCGCGCTTTCCTCAGGCTCTGGCTGTACCGCGACCAAGGATGCCTGGTCACCTCGTCGACGTTTCCGAATTCCCTCCGCTTCCTCGTAGGGGGCAATTCACCCACGCACTCCATTCCCAGATTGTCGCGAATATGACGTGGCGACCGTATGGTCCAATCGAACGAATGCCGCACGAAAGATACGCCAATGCCAAGAATGAGCCCTGCGACAGCCGCGAAAGCCAGCACCAGCTTCGGCTTCGGGGCACTAGGAGAAAGCGGAGCTGTCGCGGCTGTGATCACCCTTGCATCGGCGACCGGGTAAGATTGCTGACTTACGGAATTGGTATAAGCCTGCAGGAAGCTTTCATATATCTTCTGGTACGTGTCTGCAGTCACCTCCAGCTCTTCGAGAGTTGGTTCGGGATTGATACCGTCACCGGCCTCACCGCTCACGCTGTAATCGTGTCGGGAACGGAACTCTTGTGCCCTCGCCCTCGCCTCGTTCATCTGTGTGCGCAGTTGCTGGAGGCGTTTTTCAAGCCACGCCCCACCTTCCTTTGCCGCCTCCGCCTTGGTTTCGATCTGTTCATGCACAAAGGCATTGGCAGTCGCGTTGGCAATATTAGCGGCGCCTTCGGGGTCGGCGGAGGTGAAAGAGATGTCTATCGCGTACGAGACGCCCACCCTCCGAATGTCGAGGTCATTGCGGAAAATCGACATACTGCGCCGGGACTTCTGGTATTCGGTCAGCGTCACGGGCGCATCGGGTTCGCTCAAACCGAGACGTCGCTGAAGGGATGTGGCCCAGGTGCTGTTCCCAAGAGCCCCGACAAGGATTTTCCCGACTTTTTTGAATCTCTCCGGCAATGTCGGAGCCTTTGGCTGATTGAATTTGGGATCATCGACAAGTTTCAACTGGTCGATGACCATCGACGCGATCTTCTCGGATTGCATCACGGCGATCTGGCTTTCCACCTGGGCGGTGTCCAATGACAGATTCACTTCGCCGCCTTCCTGCAGATGTTGCGGCAGTTTCGGCTCGATCAGAATCTGCGCGCTGGCTGTAAAAACCGGATCCGTGGTCAAATTGTAAAACCATGCCACCAAGAAAGCCGCCGCAAGGCAGGCCGTGATGGTTCCGACGTAGTGCCTCAGAAATCCGGTTATGTCCGAGAGGCCGATGAATTCCTGTCCGGCACTGGCCTGCTGATCGGTCACCAAAGGCCATTGGTTGGCGAAAAGGCGGTTCATTCAACGTCTTCGACGTGCACGAAGGACAATCCCTCCTGCACAACGCCCTGATACAGGTGCTTCATGGCGGCCCCGCGATCCCAAACTATGCAAAAAGAGTACGCCGGCGCGAGGGAAGGTAAACGCCACCAATTGGCGTAGACCTACGCCCTATGAGAACGGAGAAAGTTCGGCATGATGTCCCTTATTGTGGTCAGCAATGACATCTGATGCCCCAGCAGCAACTGTCGTGCCCGATTTGCCTCGAGGCCCCGGGCGAGAGTATCGAGCTTGGCAGACATGCCTTCGCTCCGCTCGCCATTTTCCACCATCTCGAGGGAAAATGCCGCACAGTCCATCATCCGGTTTCGAGCCCGGCGAAGCTGCTCCGCTTCCTTTTCGACCTCCGACTGAATGCCGTCGAGCACACGTGCCAAGCTTCTGAAGCGCCGGTCATCGACACTCTTCCGAAAAATCAATTCGAGAGATGTGAGCGGCATCATGCAGCCACAACCAGGGTCGGCACCGATGCGGACCAACCCTACGATACCTGATGGCTATGACCGGGCGAGATATCCTTTCGATCACCGATCGGTATCACCTATTGGATGATAGCGCGCGAACCGGGGTGTAGAGCTACCCGAATTCATGAAGGGGCCGGGGCACGCCGCCATGCTAGAAAAGTTGCGACAATTTCGGAGTGGTAGCCGTGACCTTGAATATAGTCAGCCAGGCCAAGCCGAACACATTCGCGTTCGAAAACAGCGCGCTCATCAAGGCCACTGGTTTCCGGGAATATGACGCGCGCTGGTGGTTCGGGCATCCGGGCTCCGAGAACGAGCCCGAACTCAACTTGATGGGCGCCCAAGCGCTGGGCATCGGTCTCGGCACTCTGATCCGCCGCATGGGCGTCGGCCCGGAAATCATCGCCGGTCACGACTTTCGCAGCTATTCCATGTCTATAAAGATGGCGCTGGTTTCAGGGCTGATGGCGGCTGGCGCAAGGGTCAAAGATATCGGGCTGGCGCTTTCCCCGACCGCTTATTTCGCGCAGTTCTCGCTCAACACCCCGTCCGTCGCCATGGTTACGGCTTCTCACAACGAGAACGGCTGGACAGGAGTGAAGATGGGCGCGCAGAGGCCGCTTACATTCGGCCCTGACCAAATGACAGCCCTCAAGGCGCTCGTGCTGAACGGCGATTTCGACCTTGTCGGTGGTGGCAGCTATGAATTCGTATCCGATGTCCGCGAGAGGTACATCGAGGACTTGACCGCCGGAAAGAAGCTTCGCCGAAAGCCGCGCGTAGTCGTCGCCTGCGGCAACGGGACGGCTGGGGCCTTTGCTCCGCAGGTGCTGGAAAAGATCGGCTGTGACGTGATCTCACTGGACGTAGAGCTTGATCACACTTTTCCGCGCTACAACCCCAATCCCGAAGACATGCAGATGCTGCACGCGATCCGGGACAAGGTTTTGGAGACCGGTGCCGACCTGGGCCTCGGCTTTGACGGCGACGGCGACCGTTGCGGCGTCGTGGACAATGAGGGGGCCGAGATCTTCGCGGACAAGGTCGGCGTCATGCTGGCGCGAGACATTTCAAGCCTGCATCCACGATCCACTTTTGTCGTTGACGTGAAATCAACCGGACTTTTCATGACGGATCCCGTTCTCGCGCAAAACGGCGCACGCACGGACTACTGGAAAACGGGCCATTCCTACATCAAGCGACGGGTTGCCGATCTTAACGCAATCGCCGGTTTCGAGAAGTCGGGGCACTTCTTCTTCAACCCACCGATCGGGCGCGGCTATGACGACGGCCTCGTCACGGCAATCGCCGTCTGCGAGATGCTTGACCGGAATCCGGGAAAGACGCTGGCCGAACTCTACCGAGCCCTGCCGGTAACCTTCGGCACCCCAACGATGTCGCCCCATTGTCCCGACGAAGTCAAATACCACGTGGTCGACAAGGTGGTTGGCGACTTCATGAAAATGAAAGGTGACGGTGCCGACTTCGCGGGTCAACCGCTGGCCGACCTCGTGACCATCAATGGAGTGCGCGTTGTGGCTCAAGACGGCACCTGGGGTCTGGTCAGAGCCTCGTCGAACAAGCCCGAGATCGTCGTCGTCGTCGAAAGCCCCGTCTCGTCGGAGCGGCGGCGACAGATGTTCGAGGCAATCGACGCGGTGCTGCGCCGCAATCCAGAGGTCGGAGCGTACAACCAGACATTCTGAGAGGAACTGAAGCATGGCACACCGGATCGTAAGTTTTGTCATGAGCGGAGGTGTCGGGTCGCGGCTATGGCCGCTCTCGCGCGAAGACAACCCCAAGCAGTTCCACGACCTGTCGGGGGATGGCTCCATGCTGGCGAAAACGGTCCGCCGCCTGAAGGCGTGGCCGAGCAGCGAAACGCCGATCTATCTGATAGCGTCCGAACGTCATGCCGAACGCGTTATCTCTGACATAAGTCCGCTCGGACTGAACGGTGGAAGGCCGATCTTCGAACCCCTGGGCCGCAATACTGCGGCGGCGGTCGCAATAGCGACACTGCAGACGATTTCCGAACACGGCAAGGATGCGCTTGTGCTTGTGGTCCCTTCCGATCACGAGATATCGACCGAAACGCAGTTCTGGGAGACCGTGGAGGCGGGCATGCCTGCCGCTGACTCGGGAAGCATTGTCGTGTTTGGCATCCAGCCCACTCATCCGGAGACCGGATATGGGTACATCGAGGTTGCCGCCAATGATGATGGGGCGGCCGCGGTTTCCCGCTTTGTCGAAAAGCCAGACATCGAGACGGCACAACAATATCTGTCGTCGGGGAGGTTCTACTGGAACGCGGGCATCTTCCTGTTTCGTGCAGACACGATGCAGAAAGCTTTGATCAAGTTTCAGCCTGAAATCTGGCATACTGCGGAACGGGCCTTCAGGACAGCAAGGACCGACGTGTCAGGCCTCTACTTACCCCAAGGCTTCTATTCGGCGATCCCCTCTACATCCATCGACTATGCCGTCATGGAACATGCGCAGCGCATCGCGATGGTGACGGCTTCGTTCCGCTGGAACGATCTTGGGTCATGGCAATCATTGCTGGAGTCCAGCCCCGCGGACGGCAACGGAAACGTGGTAATGGGCGACGTCATGGCCCTGGACTGCGACGGTTCCTACCTCAGGAGCCAAGGTCGGCTGCTCACCGTGATCGGAATGAAGGATGTGGCGGTGGTCGCAACCCCGGACGCAATATTCGTCGCCCCGGTCAGCCATAGCCAGAATGTGAAGAAAGTCGTGGAACAGCTCGAGAAAAGCGGGCGATTGGAGACAAAGTTCACGGCATCGGAAGACCGGGTCATTGTCAGCGGATCATGGCGCAAGCGCGTCGAGCACTGGCTTTTCAACGAGACTCTTCCGCTATGGTCGACCGCAGGGGTCGACACTGTTCATGGAGGCTTTCACGAAGCGCTCGGTTTCGATGCGAGGCCATTGGGCAAGCCCAAGCGGATGCGGACGATGGCCCGCCAGATCTATGCTTTCGCTGTAGCCAAGGAACGGGGCTGGGCCGGGGCCGCCGATAAGCTCATCGACCACGGAATTGAGTTCATCGCAAAACACGGCCGCACCGACCGGGGCGGCTGGGTGCGCGCCCTGAATTCCAATGGAAGCGTGGCCGATCCGATGGAGGATGCCTACGACCATTCCTGCGTGCTTCTTGCGCTTGCCCACGCCTATAGATGCGGTCACCAGACGGCTTTGCAGCTCGCACAGGAGACATTTCATTTTATCGATTCCCACCTCGAGGATGGCAGCCTGAATGGCTTCCTGGAGACACCCGGCTGGAACGGCGTCCGGTCCTCGAACCCGCACATGCACATGCTCGAATCATTCCTTGCCTGGCATGACGCGACCGGCGACCGCACATATCTTCGTCGAGCGGCTCGCGTGATCGATCTCTTCCGGTGTCATTTTTTCGATCAGGAAAGTTGGACGCTTGGCGAATATTTTGACGCCGACTGGCTGCCGTTGCCCGGAGACAAAGGGCAATGGACCGAACCGGGGCATCATTTCGAATGGGCCTCCCTGCTCGCGGACTTCGCGCGGGCCAGCGGGCAAAAGGACTTGGCTGCTTACGCCAGGAAACTCTATTCCTCAGCAGTTGCCAGCGGATTGAATCGAGCCACAGGGCTGGCGTATGCGGCCGTGTCGCGACAAGGGATGCCTCTCGACAGACTCTCGCGCAGCTGGCCGCAATGCGAGGCTGTCAAGGCGGCGATCGCGCTGGACAATATCGGCGGGCCTGATCTGAAACCCGAAATCGAAGCCCGTGTCGCGCGCCTTTTCAGATGGCATATCGATCCCGCACCGCTTGGCCTGTGGGTGGACAGGATCGACGAGCGCGGTCGGTCGCTTGCGACTGAGGTTCCAGCCAGCATCTTCTACCATCTGGTGACGGCGCTGACGCAGTATCTCGACAAGACCGAGGGACAGGTCGAACCGTTTCCGCTGCCTTCCCAGAAAAAGGACAGCCCCTCATCGAAGCAGGTCTACGGCTGAAGAAGCGACGGGGCCTCGCTTCGCGACGGCGGCGGATCTCCCGGCGGAATGTCCTTAATGCCGAAGAACACGAGCTACCGCTAATTCGGTATCCCCTTGCCTCTGGGTCACCGCTGTAAACTGGGTTACCGTCACCATTGGCTACACCCCTAAAGAGAAGGGTCCAACCCTCGGTCTCTTGGACTGCGCACACTCGTCAAGATATTGAAAATAGGAAGCTTTTTGTCCGGGTAGTTAAGACGACGATGGCAAAAAAGAAATCGAGAGGCAGGCGTAGTGGCGATCTCCTGAAGTTGCTGGCAACAAGGCCGCGGGCGGTCGCGCTCGCTGCGCTGCATGTGAGTGAATCGGTCCTTTTGGAACTCGAGGCCTCGGAAGTGTTGTCGCCGGCGGAGATCAGGGGGCTGCTGAGGGACGCGTCGCTGACTTTGCGCAATGCTGCCGACCAGGCGGACAACCGGAGCTGTCTGGTTGCCAGTGAGATAGTTGAGTCAATGAGAGAGAACTTTAAGAGAAGTAAGTCATAGATGCTACCCGACCTCGCGGATATCAACCGGACCATAACTGGTTTTGAGCCAGAGTTAGCGCTCGGTTTGATGTCACAATGCCTTCCCGTTCCAGACTTAAAAAGGTTGCTCATCACGTGAAATTTCATATACATGATGAGGTTGAGGGAGGGATACAGGCAGTTGAGGGCGAGGGGTACGGATGACGTTTGCTTCACGTTCTTTTTCGAAAGGGGACGAGCACCGTTCGTCATACGTTGGACTTAACGATGACGACGCCGCGTTGATGAAGACGCTCGGGTTCGCTGCCAAGCGATATCCAGCCGACGCGGTAATCTTCAGCCAGGGCGACAGCAACGATCGTATATACATCGTTGAGTCGGGGTGGGGCTGCATTTCCCACGAGCTACCTGGGGGACAGCGACAAATTTTAGATTTTGCCTTAACGGGTGATGTGGTTCTGCCTCAATCATATGGAAGTGGCACCGTCGAAACGTTCGCGAGCCTAACCGAACTGTCGTTGTTGGTGGCGCCTACCAAGACACTCAGGCTGGCCGCTATGAAATCGCCTCATCTGTTCTCGTTCATCATGGACGTTCTGGTGCGCAACGGTGCTGTGATAGCTCAGCACCTCGCCAATGTAGGACGGCGTACCGCCTTGGAGCGAACGGCGCATTTGCTGCTTGAATTGACGGGGCGTCTGCGGCGTGTTGGCGCCGTTGACCGCAACGGCTTTGATTGCCCCCTCACGCAATACGATCTCGCTGACGCCCTTGGCCTTACCCCGATCCATGTAAATCGAATGTTGCGGGAACTCCGCGAGCGCAAGTTCCTCGAGTTCCGCCAGGGTCATGTCCGCCTGCTCGACGCTGCGGGCCTGACAAAGTTTGTGGGATTTGATGGCGCCTATGTGAAGGACTGAGCGCTCATCCAAAACGCTTCCTCGAAAATTCCGGCTCTACAAGACTAGGCCGACTTCCTGGAGAATGACGAGGAGCATCTTAACGCCGGTTACCTTCGCCTCCGCGCAGGAAATGTACAAGAAGGGCCTCGAGCGCCTGCCGCGGATATTGGCGCTGCAGCGCTCCCAGGCCGACATTCGCGCCAACCAGGCATCGAACCGCGCGCAGGTGGCGAAGAACGCCAACAGATTGGCGAGACTGAGTTCCAGCTCCTCTGCTCGTCTCGGTGTCGGCCGACCGGCTTACGGATGAGAAACCGGCGAGCCCTATTTCCGCGCCAAGGTCAAAGTGGACACTGCCGATCTTGCAGAGCTCCATGATGTGCGCCTGTTCCCCGGCATGCCGGCGGAAGTCATGATCCTGACCGGCGAACACACTTTGTTCGACTATATGCTGGCCCCGGTGCAGGCTTCCCCTACTCGCTCTTTCAGGGACAATTGAGCGGATAGGACGAGGCATCCGAAAGCAGATGCCGCCAAAACGAGCGCGCAAGCCGCGCGCCCGTTATGCCCGGAACGATCTTCGCGGCATGTCGAGCCGTAAGGCTTCGGTCGTTCTATCGCGGTCGGCGGCCCTGTCGAAGAAGTATCCTTGAGCGAAGCGGCAGCCAAGGCGTTTGAGCTGCATCGCCTGATCGGCCGTCTCGACGCCTTCGGCAATGACACGCATGGCAAGCCCGTTCGCCATATCGATAATGGCTTTGACGATTATTTCGCCCGCGCCGCCATCGGACATCTGATCCACGAAGCTCTTGTCGATCTTGATGATGTCGACAGGAAAGTTCAGCAGATGAGTGAGCGAGGCATAGCCTGTTCCGAAATCGTCCAGCGCCACGAGCAGCCCATCGGCACGCAATTCCTCGATTGCCCGGGCGACCTTGCCATCGCTGTCATCCATATAAACAGACTCCGTCACCTCAAGAACGACGTGCCCGACCGGAATGCCATGACGCGCAAAGGCGCGAGAAATCCGCTCGCGCAGGCTCCCTTTCTGAAAATCCGCCATCGAGACGTTCACGCTGACATATTGCAGCGGTATCGCTTGCTCGAGCCAGTATTTGATGGCGCTCGCCACCTGATCCAGCATTCGGTCGGTCAGGAGATTTCCCATGGAAAAATCCTGCAGCGCGTCCGACAGCAGGCCGGCCGAGATGATTTCGCCGTCCCGAGTTCGAACACGGCAAAGCGCCTCCAGGCCCACCGTTCTTTCGGTGCTCAGATCCACGATCGGTTGATAGTGAGCCTCGACGCGGCCTTCAGCCAGCGCGCTTGTTGCCGTTTGAAGAATGCGGAACCGCTGAGCGATCGTGCTGGCAAGATCGTCATTGTAGAGCACGAAGCTTCCTCGTGCCGCCTGTTTGGCATGGTGAAGCGCAAGATTTGCATGCTGCAGGAGTATTGGCACCTGGCAGGACTGCGATTGATTGGACACCGCCCCGCCAGAACTGACCGACAGGGAGAATGTGGCCTCCTCGCCGGGAAAGGAGTGTTCCTCTGTCGCCTTCAATATCTGCGAGGCGATCCTCGACAGGCTGATGGCCGGGCTCATCCCCTCGATCAACACGGCAAATTCATCCGCATCCACCCTGAAAGTCTTTTCAGGCGCGGCAATCCGCGCAATGGTGCGGCCCACTCTGCGGATCACTTCGTCGCCGGTCGCATGACCAAAGGTGTCATTGACGCGGCCGAGGTGATCAATATCAACCAACAAGATTGCGAGTGGATCTTCGCCCGCACTGGAAGCCAATTCCAACGCCTTGATGAAATGCGCGCGATTTCCCAACCCTGTGAGCAGATCATAATATGCCAGGCGCTGGTTTTCGGCCCTTGCTTCCTCTCGCTCCAGCGCGAGTGAGCAAAGATCGACGCATCGGTTGACGATCAACCATTCTTCGTCTGTCGGTCCTCGATGCTCCCGATAATAAAATCCGAAGGCTCCGAGCACGCGGCCATCACTTTGCATGATCGGACTGGACCAGCAGGCCTTGACGCTATGATCCCTGGCCAAAATGCCGGCAAGCGCCTGATAGGGACCCCAAAGGGGATCCGTGAAGATGTCTTGGACCGCGACAGGCGTCCGCCGAAAGGCGGCGGTTCCACATGAGCCGACATTGGGTCCGATCGGTATCCCGTCCAATGCCGAGGAGTAGTCACTCGATATGTTTGGCCCGGCCAGCGGATGGATGATCCCTTCGCGATCGATTGTAATGATCGAGCAGAGCGTGTCTGCCGAAAGTTGTTCGGCATAAAGGCAGATATGAGCTGCGGTTTCCTCGATCGATCGTCCCTTGGCGATCATATCCAGGACGGCTTGTTGAAGCTGCTCCGGCATGGGCTTTTCCGCAGTCACTCTTGCATGGACTGTTGAACTGGCAGCACGATCATCCTGTTCCGCATCTTGATGCCCCCCGCACATACTTCTTCGTCGTTCGGCGTACCGCACCTACATCGGGTAGATGTTCGGCATCGGCCGGTCCCGTGGCGCAAATCAATGTGACGAGGCAAGGTGCCATGGGTTGCATGTTATATTGCCGAACGCGGTGGCGTACCGAGGCGGCTAATATTTTGCCCGGCTAAAGTTAACATCTTCGAAAATCTCCTGTCGCAGCTCCGCCTTTTTGAAAGCCGTCGGCCGAGCGCGACGACGCTGGCAGGCCGCATCGCGATCAGGCGCAAGGCCGAGTTGGCACCATTGACCTGTATACAGGAGTTCAGGTATGCCGATCGTTAACAGGAGGCGACCTGCAAATGACTTCATCCACCGAGACGGCGATGCGCAAGGATCTTGCGGCGGCCTACAGGCTCGTTGCCCATTTCGGCATGGATGACCTGATCCACACACATATTTCGGCGCGATTGCCGGACGAGCCGAACCACCTGCTGATCAACCGTTACGGCGACCTGTTCCGGGAGGTCACCGCGGACTCGCTCGCGGTGATCGACCATCAAGGACACCAGGTGCGGGGCACGCAGGTTCCGATCAACACGGCAGGCATCGTCATCCACACGGCGGTCCATTCGGCACGGTCCGACGCAATCTGCGTCATGCACACGCACACCGCCGCGGGCGTCGCGGTCAGCTGCCTTGAAGAAGGCCTGCTGCCGCTCAACCAGACCGCCCTGCTCTTCTACGGCCGTGTCGGATATCACGCTTTCGAGGGGATCGCTCTCGACCGGGACGAGCAGCAGCGCCTCGTCGCCGATCTCGGCGACAATCGCGCCATGATCCTGCGCAACCATGGCCTGCTGACGGTTGGCCGTTCCGTCGGCGAGGCGTTTTCCCTGATGTACAACCTCGAGCAGGCGTGCCGCATCCAGCTTGCCGTGCTTGGCAGCGGCCGGCCCGTGTGTCTTCCGTCCAGCGACGTGTGCGAACGCACCGCCGCGCAATATGAAGCCGATCCGGACGGCGCCGCCGAACTGGAGTGGCTGGCATTGCGTCGGCTCTCGGGCCTCGTCTTCCACGGCCGTTGACGCCGTGCGGGTCGTGCTTGCCGATCCTCTCGCTTATTCGGAGGCGTTCGATACCGCGTTGCGCTCGGCCTGTCCCGGCGTGGAATTCCGCCGCTGGACCGAATGCGCGCCGGACACCGACTACGACCTGCTGGTGACCTGGGCTTTTGCGCCGGACATGGCGAAGCTGCCTGCCTCGACGCGCGCTGTGCTCTGCCTGGGCGCCGGCACGGATCAGTTGACCTCCGATCCGCGCCTTCCCGGCGGTATGCCTGTCTTGCGCCTGCGCGATCCCGCGCAAGCACAGCAAATTCTCGACTACGCCATGCACGCGGCATTCGCCCGCCAGCAGGACGATTTTTCCGTTCGCCGCAGCCAGGGCGCACGCAGGTGGCAGCGGGCTGTTTCCGAGATCCGCGACCGCGGCGCCTTGTCGGTCGCGGTGCTTGGCCTGGGCATGATCGGCGGCCATGTCGCGTCGGGCCTCGCGGGAGCGGGCTTCCGGGTCTCGGGCTGGTCGCGCACGCCCCGCGAACGTGTCGGCGTGACCGCCTTTCATGGCGAAGGCGGACTGGTTCCGGCCGTCACGGTGGCCGATCTCCTTGTCAACCTGCTGCCGTCCAACCAGCGCACGCGCGGCATTCTCGACGGGCGGGTCTTCGGCCTGCTGGCGCCGGGCGCCTATGTGGTCAATCTGGGGCGTGGCGACCATCTCGACG